>JBAXMA010000108.1:0-8676 GCA_037134535.1 bacterium | reverse complement strand
ATCCGTAAGCTTGCGGCCGATTTGAGCGACTTTGCAAAGCAAAATGACTCGATGAATCCCGAGAAAGCAGCCCAGGCGTGGACAGATCTCTTTGACCGCTTATGGAAGATCAATGCCAGAGATTTATCTGTAATGATGCCTGATGAGAACGATGATTCCGAGGGATCGATTTCGTTTACACGACTGTTTGCCGAAATACCAGGGCCGATGGCCTGGCCTGCGCTTCAAAGACTGGCGGCCGCCAGGAAAGTCGTTAAGGGCACGGATGGGGTCAGGGACTGCGGCCTCCAGCTTTTCACGGCATACATCTGTGGGGATATGAAGGCGTTTGACACACTTCTGGAAAAGGCGGATCAACTTCTGCCGGGAGAGGATCGGTATCAGCGGGAGTCAGTTTTGCAGATGGTGAAGAGCATCAAGGCGGCAGTGGAGAGCGCGAGGTCCATCACGAGCCCCGGGGATGTACTCAGACACTACCGGAAGATGCTGGAAGAATTCGCCAGGGATACTGACTCGCCTTCTGACAGCAGGCAGATACAGATTCCCGATCTTGTGTCGCTCGCCGGTGCCGATGAGGCCGAGAAGCTCCTGCTTCAGACAATAAAGCTGCCTGTTGAGCTGCAGATACCGAGTGGCGGTCAGACCAAGGAGCTACTGAAGAAGGTAATCTCCACAAAAACACTGCTGTTAAAACGATCGCAGTGGCACCTGGTTGATTCACCGGCCGATGTGGCGTTGTACGAAGCAATGAATACAAGGTTCCCGAAGGTTGAGAAGAAGGAGGTCAGGATGCCGTCGGCCACTTCTCTCTTCACCGGGGGCGGAAGCGGAATGGATGATTACGAAGCCCAGCGGGAGTCGCAATCAAAGCCGAATGCCACACTTTGCTACCTGGTAGGATTGGTTGCCACAGGTAGGAGCGCTGACGCCGTGAAGATTGCCATGGCAATGAAAGCCGGAGATGTGGGCGATAATTGGGCCGGAATCCTTCAGAAGGTCGGCCAGCCGCAAGTTTCAGAAGCATTGTTTGATTTCGCTGGCAAGGTGATGATGAACGATGCCATGCAGGTGTTCCAGTCAATGTACGGATCCCTTGCTTTGTCTCTTGGACACACAAACGCTCTGTTCTCAAGTCTGGAAGCAAGAATGAACGATACCGGCGCCAGTGACTCCTCCAAACGGCGTGCAAGAGCATCTCTTATCCAGGTATATCTGGCGGTTGACGACACAGAAAAGGCTATAGTCATGCTGCAGGCAAATGCAAATGACAAGGAGGGTGACGGCCACGATCCGTCTGACGACGGGGAGGGTTCTGCCTCGGGCAGTGCAGCCACTCTGCTGGTGCAGTTGGGCGATGCCCTTGGCAGGCCTGAACTCATTGAAGAAGGTTTAAAAGTATTTCTGAGTGCCGATGAAAAACAGTCAGGGCTGGGATCCTTCTCCAGGACTCAGGTCTACTACGGCAGGCATATATTTTCCGAATCCCTTGATGATCTGATGATTAGAAATGGCAGGACGGTCGAACTTGAGAAGCTGATTAAGGCATCCATGCGCTCACAGATTTCTGAATACGAGAAGCGCAAGCAGACGGGAGGAGTTGAACGGCTGATGCTCGACGGCGAACTCGGGCGACTGGTGAATCTCTACGGTAAACTCGGCCGGCACCAGGATGTTCTGTACCTTGCCCGCAACGCCGGGTGGTGGAGTGCAGGTGATCTTGCCGACATGTCTGGTGGATACGGTTGCAGCGGATTGCCCGTGGCTGTTTATATTGCTGCCGCGCTTGCCTCTTCAGGCGTAACCAGCAACGCGACGGCGATACTCAAGGCTCATTTGTACAACGCCCAGGGAGATGACAAGGCGTATTCTGTACTGATCGGGATAGAAGGCGCGGCTTTGATCCCGTGGCTGGACAAACTGTATGCACGCGATCGCTTTGAGGAACGGCCGCTGATCTGGAAAGCCGAGATCCTCCGGAGAACTGGCAAGCTGGAAGATGCGGAAAAGACAGTTCGGGCAGCCCTGAAGGTGGATCCTACCGATGGCGAGCAACCGCCTGGAGACCGGGTTCGCGCCTATTCCGTGCTTGCAGATGTGCTTGCTGACATGGGAAAGAAGGACGACGCGCTGTTCTTCAGGAATGTCGTCAAGTCTGTCAGGGTTGCCGAAGATGGAGACAAACTCACTGCGATTGGACTGATGAAGAGGAGCATCAAGCGTTACGAAGAGGCGGAAGTGGCATTTGCTGATGCCTATTGTGTTCAGTGGCGCCTGGCTGAGCGCCTCCATTCCATGGGCAAGTTTGAGGAGGCAGAGAAACACTATCAGATAGCCTTCGAGAGGATGCCCGAACAATTCGGGCAAGTCGCTAATTTCTGTTTCGGTTGCGAAGGAGTGTTCGAGAAGGAACATAGCCGCAGTGTGGCTGAGAGAGTCCTCACGAAGCTTGTCCAGACTCATGCAGTCAGCCCGCAGGTTCATTTCATGATGGGGCAGCTACGGCAGGCTCAGGGGCGTGAGACGGAAGCATACAGCAGCTTTAAGAAAGCCGTGGAGCTTGATCCGGGCTATCTTGACGCCTGGGAAAAGATGGGTGATCTCAGCAGACTTCTTTTTCTACCGCAAGCTGCGCGGGATGACATCGCGCTCAGGGGGCTCGAGATGGATCCTCTCGGGATACACTTCTCGGCCGGGCGTGACAGCGTGCAGGATTTGAAGGCGCTGTGGACTGTTCTTGTGAAGAATATGAAACACGCTGTGGAGCCGCCGAAATCCCTGTTCGTATTTGAGGCAACCAGGAATGCGATTGATGAAGAGAAAAAGAAGCAGGGCGGCCGCTCCCGTCAGAGTCGCGGGTGGTACAATTCTAACAGAATGAAGCCAGGCCAGGTACTTGTTTCACAGCAGACGGCAGCCGTGATAATTCAATTGATTCAGACTGCCCGCTATAGCTCAATGGGCATGGGCGGTATGGGCGCTATTGACGGTGATATCTTCTGAGTGAGCAAGTTGCCGGAGTTTCAGTGTGATGGCTTTACCAGCCTTCAGGATAACCACGCCTGATTTCTTAAACACAGTGTCCGCAACTGCCATTTCCTGCATCCCATCTATCCGCAAGGTGATTGTCTGGTCTACCGCCGAGTACAACACTACCGTTGCCGATTCCGGGTACCATTCCAGATGCCTGACGACAAGCTGTCCGCGGCACAGGACGCCCGTAACGCAGCCTGTCTTCCATCTCTTTGGAAGGGCAGGCAGCAGATCGAGTTGTCCGGGTCTGTCCTGCACAAGCATCTGCAGGATGAGTCTGGGAAGTCCGCCGGCGAGATCCACGTTGAAAATGCTTCTCACGTTGTGGGAAGTAACCATCGACTCCGCGAACCAGAAGTTATTCGCGAGCCAGTCCACGGTCTCATAGGCATCATCAGCCAGCCGGAGGCTAGCGGCAGCCCAACCGAGCTGACAAAGCCCGAAAGCCATATCTGCGCCGTTAAGGGAACGTCGCCATTCCATTCTTTTATCGAATGCCACCTTGAAAGCAGTTTGCAGTACCGGATTCGATGCAATATCTGCCGGGAGACCAGCGTAAAGCCCGTAGAGATGCGACGCATGGCGATGGTCATAGCTGTCTTTAAGTAACGGCGTGATCCATTCTGCAATGGCACCGTCGGAGTTGATCATATACTCGGGCATCTTTGCCAGCATGGTCTTCCACCTGGCCACGTTTCCAGATTCAATCCCGAGTTGGCTGCAGACCGCTACGAGATTTGTGAGCAATTCCCTGGCTGCCGCAAAGTCCATGGTTGAGTTCAGCGCAGACTGGGAGAGAGTGTTTGCACCTTCGTTCTCAGGGGAATAGGACGGGTTGGAGACCCATTTCCCGTCCGGGCCTGGGTAAAAGAAGTCCTCGAAAAACACTGCAGCCTCTTTCATCCAAGGCAGGGCATGATTGAGCAGAAACTCTTTGTTGCCGGTGGTGAGCCAGTAGTCGTAGAAGAACTGGGCGTTCCATGCCGCACCGGCGGTCCAGAATGTCATTGGCCACACCTTTTCCCATCGGTTGTTCAATCCGTGCGCACTGGTCCGGTGGGGAATATTGGCGCCGCGAGCGCCGAAAAGGCGCATGGCATTGTCGCGATAGTCCGGCAACTGGGATTCGAGATACCGGAAAAATCCATTCATTGCTTCGGGGATATTGGCCGGCAGGTTTCCTGCGACCACAGTCTGCAGATTTCCGTTCTGCGTGTAGTCGCTGGACCAGTCAGGTTTCCAGGTTGCTCCCCATATTCCCTGCAGTGTGGGGGGATACTCAGGGCCGCTACTGGACAAGACAAGGTAACGGCATGCGTCGAATTCTTTTTCGAGAAGGGCTGTATTGAGCCTGCCTACACATGAGTTTGCAAAGAGAGCAGGAGCAGTGAGCCTGTGATCTGCCTCGGTACCGCCAAGGTCCAGTTGGCAGCGGCTCATGATTTCACCATGAATTGCGGCATGCTGGGCGAGTAATGAGTCGTATCGATCATTAATTCTGCTGAGCTCTGAGCAAAGCGCGGGCAGTCTGGACTCGGAGATATTATATGACAGCTCTGTACGCAGAATCACCAGCACATCGGTGGCACCTCGAATGGTCAGCCCGCCATCTACGGCCGTGACGTTTCCTCCAGTAGCGATTACCCGTGCCGCGACTTCGCAACCCTGAAGACTACCGGGCCAGCGTCGCGTATAGACGATGCGGAAGGTTAGCCGGCCCCAATCCTCACAAGCAGCAGCTTCCGGAACAGTCGCCATGATGGCATCCGGACCAGGGGGTGGGGCTGCGCCATCCAATTCCGGGTCGTGCAGGACCAGTTTGAGGTCGCAGTCCACCGGGTTGATGCCGGTTAATGAAAGCACGATCAGGTTGTCCGGCTTTGATACGAAGAGACGTCTCACGTGCAAGCCAGCATCGTCCTCCCAGCGGGTACCTGTCACTCCGGTCAGGAAATCAGTACTCCGCAGGTATCCTCGCGGCGTTCCTCGCGACGGCATTGTAACCTTGAGGGAGCATGCTGGCACGAATGGATCTGTCCATGTGTCACCGTTCTTGCCTTCCTCTTTCGAATACTCAACAACGCGATCGGCGGCCGCCTGAAACATGCCTTCTTCGATCATCCGGCGAAGTTCAGGAAGGATTTTTGCCTGGCTTACCGTTGGGAATGGAGCGGCAAGAGGGATAAACAATCCGGCGTGATTCAAGACGATGGTCTCATCCGGAACTCTGCCCATGGCCATAGCGCCCTGGATGCCGTTGCCGGAGACCATGGCTTTGTCCCATGATGTAGCTGGCACATCACTGACCACACTGTGTCTGATCGATGTGACGCCGAGGGAGGCAAGAACAGGGTCCGGTGAAGAACTATTGGTCATATTAGGATCTCTCCCGCTCTCACGCTCCACACCTCTTCAGACCCAACCGGACATACTGCTCAGAGGGCGCATCGTTTTCGCGCATCAGGCGGACGAGATGAGAGGTCATAATCTTCTCGATCCCGGGATTCTTGATGGGAATCTTCTGATGGGGGTCGGATTGCAGGTCGAAAAGCTTTGTTTCCAGTCCTGAATCGCCGGCCCATCCCCGGTTGGCAATCTTCATCGTCCGACATCCCTTCGTGAATGGGAACGGAGCGGCCAGCGTGATGTTCTGGAGTTCAGAGGTACTGAATGTATGCCGCATGTGTGTTGGCATGAGGGTGTACTGGAACAGGGGTGTGTTCTTGCCGCTGGCGGGACCGCGCATGTAGACATAGCGGCCGTCACTTACGTTGATGTGGCCGCCAAAGTGACCGAAAAGCGCCGCGGTACGTACGGACTTGTCGCTTGCAATAGTGTCTCGCAAAGGTTGACCAAGCATGTCGGGTGGTCGATTGACGCCGAAGAACTCAAGCAGTGTTGGAGCAAGGTCATAGGTCTGCACTATGCTCTGCCGGCGTTCTCCTTGCTTCTTGGACCGAGGATCCCAGATAAACAGCGGTGTGCGGATCAGTTCCTCGTACCATGGCATAACGATCTTTGCCCAGTAGTCGTGCTCGCCCAGCAGGAAACCATGATCGGTGTTGACGATAAGCATGGTGTCTTTCCAGAGGTCGTGCTTGTCCATCATGTCCAGAACCTTGCCAAGGTAATTGTCACACATGCTGACAAGCGCAGCGTATTCGTGCCTGCAATGCTCAACCAGTTCCGGAGATTCCTTAACTCTTGAGTAAGGTGGCCAGTCAAAGTGTGGGCCCTTGTACTTGCGATAATGCTCGGGGTAGAGGTCCTTGTACTTGTTTTTGGTAAAAAAGGGCTCGTGTGGGTCGAATGTCTCGATCTGCAGGAACCACTTGTCGGCCGCGTGATTACGATCGATGAAGTCGAGTCCGGCCCGGAAGGTCTGAGGCTGTGGTTGTTGTTTCTCACTGCTCATGAAGGAGCGGTTGACCTGATCCTGTTCCCACCAGAAACCGCCACGGCTGGAGGTGGGGTCAGGAATCGACGGGCGGTTGGCCACCTGACCCTGCCATGGGTCACCCTCCTGTCCACGGAAGAATTCCCATGAACTGTACCTTGTGTGATAGGTTGCTCCGCCTTCCTCGAAGTAATGATAGTGGTCGGTGCAGAGGTGGGTGTATACGCCTGTGTTCTTTAGTATCTCAGGCATTGAATCGTCGAATGGCTCTAATGGTCCCCAGGACCGGTGAAGCAGATTTGGTCTACCGGTATGGATTTCGCGGCGGGCCGGCATGCACGGCATTGAGCATGCATATGAGGTGTCGAAGGTTACACTTCGTTCTGCGAGCCTGCGGAAATTCGGTGCCTTGACCCAGTCGCCACCGTAGGGCGGGAGCATGTGCCGGTTCAACGAATCAAACATTACCATGATAGCTTTCATAGTGGTCTCCATCAGCTGAATCTGAACCGGATACTATAACAGTCTGCAGGCAACATCAATTGGGATTCTGTAGGGCAAGACCCCTCTTTTTCAGATTCCGATACGGCCAGACAATGACTTACGAGATGAACTTCTTGTACAGTGCCGCGTAGTGGCCGCGCTTACGGAGCAGTTTAGAGTGTGGCCCCTGTTCGATCAGTCGCCCGTTCTCCATTACCAGCACAGTATCGGCATGGCGGATTGTGCTGAGCCGGTGAGCAACCACAAGGCTTGTGCGACCTTTGAGGAGGATTGCGAGCGATTTCTGGATGCGAGCCTCGGTGACGGTGTCGACTGAACTGGTGGCTTCGTCGAGGATCAGAATGCCAGGGTTCGCCAGCATGGCGCGGGTGAAACAAATGAGCTGCCTCTGTCCCAGGCTGATTCCCGAGCCGCCTTCGCCAATAAGGGTCGAGAGACCATCAGGTAATGATTCCAGTACTGAAAGACAATCGAGTTTGCGCGCAGCCTCTGCAATTTCCTCGAGCGTTGCTGATGGCTTGCCAACCCTGATGTTCTCGATAACCGTACCGCTGAAGAGAAAATTCTGCTGTAGAACGATGCCCATGTGCTCATGAAGGGATTGAGTGTTGATTTTGTGAATCTCAATTCCGTCTATCAGGAGCACGCCACTGGTCGGCAGGTAGAACTTGGAAATCAAGTTGATGATGGTTGTCTTACCGCTGCCGGTTTGCCCTGCGAGGGCAACAGTCATTCCCGGCTCAACGACGAATGACAGGTCTTTGAGTATTGGCTTATCCGGGTTATATGAGAAATTGATGCTCTTGAACTCGATCCGGCCTTTCAGTGAGGCAAGTGTAACGGTATCAGACGGGTCAGACCAGTCAGGCGTGGTATCGAGAAAATTGAATACCCGCTCCGCGCCGGCCATTGAGATGAGCGCATTATTGTACTGGTTGCCTAGAGCTTGAACCGGACCGAAGAAGACCTGAGAAATCATTATAAACTGATAGAGATGTGCCATGTCCATTGAACCGTTGAATACCCGCCAGCCGCCGATCAGTACAAGTATTGCGCTGAAAAGCTGAGAATTGATATCCAGAAGAGGCATGAATATGCCTGATGCTCTTGCAGCCGTGAGGTTGTAGTTGGCGTGATCATTAAGCAGTTCCTGAAACATCTCAGCGTTCATCTGCTGGCGGTCAAATCCCTGGGTTACACGAATACCTTTTACAGATTCAGCCATGGTCCCGGTGATCCGGCTGAAGCTTTCCTGCACAGCGCGATAGGCCCGGCCAAGGCCGATCCAGAAGTACCGGTTCAAGCCCCAGAGTATGGGCGCCATGCACAGAATTATGAGAAACAGTGCCCAGTCAAACCAGAGCATCATCAATGCAGACACAATCATCTGGCCGGAATTAACCATGCTGACAAAGAGGACATCCTGCATGCCTGATCGCACTGCATCAGCGTCCGATGTGAACCTGCTGATGATTCTGCCAAGCTTTGTGCGGTTAAAGAAGCTCATCGTCTGCTGTTGAAGGTGAGTGAACATTCCCTGGCGAAGGTCATGCACCACTCTTTCGCCAAGTCGCAAAGCAAGGAGGATCCGGTACTTCAGCATGAACTCTATTGAGAACGACAGGAGAAAGTAGCCAGCGGCACCGTACATGATTCCCTTCACGTCAAGACGTGAGATCGGTCCGCCGAGGACACTGCCTATAGACCAGGCAAGGAGCGGCAGCAGACACGCCCTTATAATAACC
>JBAXMA010000107.1:0-8687 GCA_037134535.1 bacterium | reverse complement strand
GACTATTGCTTAATGGTGGATTGAATATGACCAGATCATACTTTCCGGCGCTATCCCAGAGGTCAGACTGAAAGAATCGGATCTTCGAATCATTCCTCAACGCATTCTGCACAGCAGCCGACACAGCTGTACCACAGATGTCACAAGCCTCGACAAAAAAGCCATGTTCTGCCAGCCTTATCGCTGCGTAGCCACTACCGGTACCCATATCCAGAACAGAGCATGGCGATTCTAAGAGTGCCGCATTGGTCAGCATGATAGTGTCGGCACCGGGACGACAAACACCTGCTGGTGCTCTATGGGTTTGACATGTCATCAATGCCCCTGGCGATGCTCATGCCTTCATTGCGCCCGCTACAAGCTCAACGGTTGATCGCAACGAGCCCTTCTTTGACTGAACCACGGCGGCCGCACGCACGCCATACTTCTGTCTGAGCGCAGGATCACTCAGCAGTTTTTCAATAGCGATCTTGAGTCCTGCCGCATCGTCAACCTGAACTACTGCGTCTGCGTCCAGGAAATCGCGCATGATCCCTGGAAAGTTCTGCATGTTCGGTCCGACTACAATCGGCTTGCCCAATATTGCCGGTTCGATGATGTTCTGCCCACCATGTGCCGCGAGACTCTTCCCCACAAAGACAACAGAAGCCCTTGAATAGAAGCTCATCAATTCGCCGGTTGTATCAACAACAATCACATCACCACGTTCATGGCCTGGCTTATCTACATCGCTCCGGAAGGAAACACACAAACCTCGCCCTGAGATCTCAGCTGCCGCACTCCTGGCACGCTCAGCATGACGTGGCACAATAACAAGGCGCACGTTGGCAATTCTGCCGCGAAGTGATTTGAATACATCTGCAAGGATCGCTTCCTCGCCGGGCCATGTCGATCCGCCTACAATCAGCAGATCATCACGTCCGACTCCCAGAGTGTTCAGTACAGCCGCAACTGCCGGTACCCCGGTATCGTCCGCTCTGGCTACATCATACTTTGCCGAACCTGTCACGCGTACAAGATCCGGTCTGGCACCCAACGAAAGAAGCCGGCGTTCGTCTGTCGGCGTCTGCACACACACAAGCGTCATTCTATTGATGGCATTCTTAAAGAATACCCTCACCATCCTGTAACGTCGCTCTGACTTCTCTGACACCCTGCCGTTAACCAGGAATACAGGAATATCGTTAGCCGCTGCAATCCGTATGAGATTGGGCCAGAGCTCACCCTCAATCAACACCAGAGCTCGTGGTTTGAAAAGGGTGAGTGCTTTCTTTATCACAACCGGAAAATCAACCGGAAAATAGGCAAGCACATCATCAGCATTAAGCCTTTTCCCGGCTATACCGTGGCCGGTAGACGTCGTTGTCGTAAGAAGGAAGGCCGCTTTGGGCTCCTTCACACGGAATTCATCCATAAAACGCAGAGCAATCTGCACTTCTCCCACGCTGACCGCGTGCACCCAGATGCGGGGTCGTGCCCTGATCCGTAACTTCTCCGGGTCGGAGAATACGCAAAAGCGCTGCAAAAATCCCTTCAGATACCCTCCACGTCTTATCATCCTGAAAATGAAGTACGGCAGCATCAGGATATAGCCGAACGTGAACAGGACGTTATATAGGATCCAGAACATTAATACCTTTCAACTCATAACTGCGGTATTTCTCGTAATCGTAATCATTGCGATTGTCGAGTCATTATCCAAACAACGATCATGCCCTCGGATGCGCAGCATCATACACTTTCTTCATATGCTCCGATGTGACGTGTGCATAGATTTGCGTTGACGAAAGGCTGGCATGGCCCAGAAATTCCTGGATGCTGCGCAAATCGGCCCCGGCATCAAGCATATGTGTAGCAAACGAATGACGCAGAGCATGTGGCGACAACTCCGGATTCAAGCCAGCCTCTGCGAGGTATTTCTTCAACGACCTCTCTATCGACCTGGTCGTCAGGCAGTCACCTCTCAAGTTAACAAACACCGGGTCTTCACCACCGAGCCGGGACTTTGGCGGCCAGAGAGAATCCCGCTTCTCCATCGCTTCCCTGATAATCCGGCATGCCGGTCCACCAAGAGGGCAAAGTCTTTCCTTCCTGCCTTTGCCGCGCACCATGGCTACTCCTGACAGAAGGTCAATGTCGCGTCTGCGCAGGCCGGTCAGTTCGCTCACGCGCATCCCGGCGCTGTAAAGAACTTCAATGATGGCCGCATCCCTGGTAACTGCGTACTCAGTCGCCTTGGCGTGACCGGCGGAGACGACCTTCTTAGATGTCCTCGACGCAAGCGCCGCAGGCGCACCTATGAGCCGCGTGACCTCCGCTACGGACATAACATTGGGCAACAGCTTTGCTCTCTTCGGGCTGATAACACTGGAAAAAGGATTCGAAGGAACATATTCCTCCCTTTCGAGATAACGGAAAAACGACCGAAGGCTTGAGGCCTTGCGCCCCGTAGTTACAGCCTTCATACCGGCCTTCTGGGTATCGACGAGAAACTTGCGGGCAGCAAACTTATCGACCTTGCTCCAACGTAGCGGAACAACAGCATTGTCAGTCCACAGCGAAACCGCGAACTGCTTAATATCAACAAGGTAATTACGTGTCGTGTACTGTGATGCGTTACGTTCACTCCGCATGTACAGCAGGAAGCTCTTTACCCAGGGATCAGCCTCAATGTCCACGAATCACTCCGAACGGCATTTACTGTGCTGTCGGCTGCTGGCTATCCGGACTGGCCTCGTCCGTAGTCTGGCCGCGTTTTCCGCCCGCCTTCCATGCATAGCGAGCCGCAACTTCATCAAATCCCGGAATCTGCTGTTTGTATGCCATGACGACCCGCCTGAGAACAGCCTTCTGCCTCGGAGACAAGACACGTTTCCGCTCAAACTGATTCTTCAGCGACTGAAAGAACTCCTGATCGCTAAACGTCTTGTTACCGCGCTTCGACTCCGGTCGCCATACCGTCACATGCTTCATCAAGTCGAGTATTTCAGTGCACTCCACGTCCAGCGGTATAGACAGCATTGCCAGGCCCAGATCGTCCTTTATCACGTCGAAGTCCGGAATCTGTGCCGAGTATTTCATCGTGAGCCTGTCCAACTGCACCTTCTGTGCAGGGGACAAATCCCGCCCTTCAGCAGTTCGTTTAGCCAGGGATTGTATGAAATCACGGTCATCGTACGCCTTCCTGCCACGTTTTGAAGGCTCATCGCACTGTACATCGTCAAGCAATCGCTGCTTCCGAAGGGTCTGTTCATCTGGCTTGCGGCTTGCCACCTCCCACTCGGCTTCAGTAAAGCCGGCATTAACGATGGCATCGCGGATACCTGGTGCCTGAGCCTCATAGCGAATGCCAATACGAGCAAGTGCCGCAAGCTGACGCATCGAAATGGTCTTCTCCTTCTTTTCAGCCTGCTCACGCAGTGACCCCACAAACTTCTCGTCACTGTATGGCTTCTTGCGGGTCAGGTCACCGGGAACCCAATCCGTAATCTGAGAAAGAATCTTCACAATAGAACGGACCTTCTCCGCATCAACCGGGGGACCTTTCGCCTTCTCGATCCAGATCACAAACCGCTCATAGAACTCCCGTACCATCCCGGCCCATTCGACTGTGCCGTCCTCAATCTTGTCCAGCGCCGCCTCCATTGTAGCGGTGAACTGAACATCAAACAGCTCAGGTAATGCTTCGAATAGAAAGTCATTGACCTGAATTCCAAGTGGAGTTGGCAACAGAGATCGTTTTTCCTTGGTAATATAACGCCGCCATATGAGCGTAGAGAGAATCTGCGCGTAGGTACTCGGGCGACCGACTCCGTTCTGCTCCAACTCCTTCACCAGCGAGCCTTCCGAATACCTTGCAGGTGGCTGCGTTTCTTTCCTGTCACTCAGCCAGTCAACGCAGTCAAGTACTTCACCTTCGGTCAGCGGAGGCAACGGTTGAACCTCGTCTGTCTCGTCCTTGGTCCCTTTGTCGACCGGCACTGGTTCAACAACTCCTACCACCTTCATAAACCCCGGAAAACTGACCTCTGATGAATTGGCCCTGAATGTGTATGTACTCGTCTTGTCAGCGGGCGGCTCAGCGGCAATTTCCGCAGAAGTCTGCCGTATCGCTGCAGGTGCCATCTGGCTTGCGACAAATCTTTCCCAGATCACACGATAAAGCCTGAGTTCACCCGGAGGCAGAAACCGCGCGAGCCTTTCGGGCGTATGCACCACTTCACTCGGCCGGATGGCCTCGTGCGCGCCCTGGCTGCCATCCCTGCTCTTGTAGAAGTTGGGCTTCTCAGGGAGGTACTCAGGACCGAATCGCGTTCCAATAAGACCACGCACAGCGGCTATAGCATCAACTGATACGGTAAACGAATCAGTACGCATGTAGGTAATCAAACCGACCGTCTCGCCCTCAATATCAACGCCTTCATATAATCGCTGGGCCAACTTCATTGTAGCAGACGCGGACATGCCGAACCTGCTGGACATCGCCTGCTGGAGCGTACTGGTTATGAACGGCGGCGGTGCTTTCCTTGAAATGTCGCGCGTCGTAAGAGAACTCACTCGCAACGATCGACCTTTCAGATCCTCCAGAATACGGTTTGCCTCTTCGCCGCTCCGGACATCCACCTTTTCACCATTCATCCGGACCAATCGCACAAGGAAAGGATCAACTGGAGCTACGAGTTTGCAAACCTTCGCCGCGAGCAGCCAGTAGGCCTGCGGAACAAACGCGAGTATCTCCTTTTCCCGTTCACAAATCAGCCGCAGTGCCACAGACTGAACCCGCCCGGCACTCAGGCCGCGCTTGACCCTGGCCCAGAGAAGAGGACTCACCCGGTAACCGACAATCCGGTCAACGATACGACGGGCTTGCTGAGCATTAACAAGTTTGGTGTCAATATCACGCGGATTATTAAATGCCTCACGGACAGCTTTGGGCGTAATCTCATTATATGTAACACGATAGAACTTCACTTTTCTGGATCCCCTTGAGAGCAAGTGCTGGAGATGCCATGCAATAGCTTCGCCTTCACGATCAGGGTCAGGCGCAAGGTATATGTTCTCGCACTCGAGCGCGGACTTCTTGAGACCAGTCACGAGTTCCTTCCGGCCCGGGACAACGACATACTCCGGCTCAAAATCCTTCGCAACGTTCACTCCGAACTTCTTGATGGGCAGATCCCGCACATGCCCCATCGACGCTTTCACCTCAAAGTCCGGACCAAGGATCTTGCCGATTGTCTTTGCCTTCGCCGGCGATTCCACTATTACCAGATTCTTTGCCATAAACTCTCTTTCTGTCGCAGCATCCCAGTTGCTGATCAATATCTCCAGCCCCAGCCGCTCAGGCCGAGTGTCTCCTCACTAACTCCACCTGACGACCGGGAAGCATACGCGCCAGTTTTTTCATTTCAAGCCCGATCAGCAGGGAACTCACCTTTGCCGGATCAAGCCCGGACTCCCTGATGAGGCTGTCCACATCCATAGCGCCGTTGGAAAGAACTTCAATAAGACGACTTTCTTCCGGTGACAGCTTCGGCATCGGACCTTCCCGCTCCGCCCCTTTTGCCATGTTGCGCGGAGGGATCAGAAATTCAAACTCCGCCAGTACGTCCTCGATATCCTCTACCAATCGTGCACCGCCCCTGAGTAGCTCATGCGTCCCGCGCGATGCCGGCGAATCAATCCTGCCAGGCACAGCGAAAACCGACCTGCCCTGCTCCAGTGCCTGCCGAGCCGTAATCAGCGCGCCGCTTGTAGTTCCGGCCTCAACAACAATTATGCCCATCGACATTCCGCTCACAACTCTGTTCCGTATTGCAAATGTGGTCCTGTCGGGCTGGCGACCCAGCGGGAACTCTGAAACCACAGCACCGCTGGCAGAAATGTCATCGGCGAGTTCCTTGTTTTCCGGTGGATAGACAATATCTATGCCACAACCAACAACCCCTATCGTCCTTCCGCCGGCCTTGAGAGCACCCTTGTGAGCTGCTGTGTCAACGCCCAGGGCCAAACCACTCGAAACGGTGAACCCGGCCTGAACAAGTTGATAAGCAAGCCGCTCTGCACAATCCCTGCCATAGTGAGTCGCATGCCGTGTTCCAACAACAGCTATACACGATTCACCACCCACCAGCTTCCCTTTGACGTAGAGCGCAAGCGGCGGGTCGTGAATCTCGCGAAGCCGCCTTGGATAATCCGAATCATCCCTTGTCAGAATTGTCACACCCTGTGTCGCAGCTGCCGCAATCTCTTTTGCCGGATCGATTCGCTCCCGCTGTTCAAGAATCTTCGATGCAGTCTCCTTGCCAATGCCTCTAACTCCCTCCAGCTCCTGTCGTCCGGCTTTGAGTATGGCCGCTGGCGACCCGAGCGCAGCGACAAGCGATGCTACACTGACAGGTCCAATTCCCTGTATCATATTCAGCGTGATGTACGCTTCTCTGTCTGTCATGAATCGTTCGCTTGTTTACCAGTCGTAATACTACTTCGAAGGTACCGCAACAGGCCGCGTCACAGCTATGTCGGATTTCAGGTCAGAGACCGGCGGTTTGTCAATCGTCACCTTGCCGCTCGCTGCCCATTCGGTGCCGCGCAGAAGGGTGATCTGGAAACCCAGGCCGTTCATCTGCTCGGCGGAATGGCCCAGAACCGTGTGAAACACCCTGCCTTTGCCGAAATCAATGACCATCAGCACCGGTTCATTGCGCTGGGTCTGTCCGGAAAGCGAGGTTGCCAGCACCGTTAGATTTGTCGCGGGGCCCCGCAACTTAGAGTACAGCTCGTCTTTCACATGCAGCCACTTGGCAGGAAGACCCTTTGTAATCGGATGATCAACAACGCGGGTGTCGACAATGAACTCCGTCTGCGGGCCGTGTGTGCCACCCGCCCCTGGACTCATGTCACGCACAATCTTACCATCTTCCCAATAGAGCATCGGACCTGACTTCTCATTACGTCCACCCCAACCGCCAACACCGATCATCTCGTTGAATTCTTTCCATTTTGAGAAAGGATTATCCGCGCCGTGAACCACAACCAGCCCGCCGCCTTTGATCATATAGTCAGTGAATGATGCACAGACCTCGTCCGGCCAGTCCTGACCGTTGTAATCGAACAGCACCACGTCATGGCCCTTGAATTCCGGCTGCCACTTCTTCCATGCCTCGCTGTCCTTCTGGCCTTTTGCCGGGGTCGTCGACACGTCCACGGTGAACCGTCCGCTCTCTTCAAGGATCTGTTTCATTACCGGTGTAGTATGAACCCAGTCATGATTATTCTGGCCGGTCACGATCAAGACCTTGAGTTTTCCGCCTGCAGCGTCCACAGCTACGGCCTGCGCAAATGGCAACATACCCAATGCTACTGCGACTGCGATCGATTGACCGATTCTCAACGATGTCATATTTGATGCTCCTTTTGTTGTAAGTATGCACTGTTCAAGCTTTACGAAACACAAAGAGTCACCACTTGAACACTGCCTGCGCTCCAGCCTCTGCTACCTCGTATAGTCCATTCCAGCGTTGCTCTTCAATACTCCCTGGTGCCAAGCTTCGAGCTCGGCCTTCATCCTGTTCACGATACCCGGATTCGCAGCGGCAATATCGTTCTTCTCTGAGATATCAGCCGGTATATCGTAAAGTTCCCACTTGTCCTTCTTTGCCTTCACCAGCTTGTAACGCTGCTCCATCCACGCAGACGGCCCTGTATTGGTGTCCATGGGGCCAATAGTATCGTCAAACTGCCAGAACCCGATCGGCTTGGACCGCTCATTGGTCTTGCCTTCCAAGACTGGCAAAATACTCATGCCGTCAATGGGCTCGACCTGGCCGGACACCTTCAGTTTCAGGATATCCATAACGGTCGGATACATGTCGATCGTGCACACAGGAACTTCGCTGACGAAGGGCTTCGGAATCCGAGACGGCCATTCGATCAGACCCGGAACGCGGATACCGCCCTCGTAAAGATCGCCCTTCCGACCTCGGAGCGGGCCGTTGCAACTGCTGTTATCCGGTGCCTTTTCCTCCGGCCATCCCCCGTTATCACTATTGAACACAATCATGGTATCGTCGGCAATTCCGAGCTTGCGCAGGCCTGCACGCAGCGTACCCATCGCACGGTCAACTCCAACAAGCTCGCCATAGTACGTCGAGCCCCCTGCCTTCTGCTGGTCCTCAGCTGTAGGTTTATTAGGCGAATGTGGACTGCCAAACCATACCAGCGCCAGGAATGGTGTTCCTTTCTTCGCGTTCTTCTCTGCAAACGTCAGGGCTTCCGCAACGATCGCATCAGAGCCGTCACCCTTAACCTTCACACTCTCGCCGTTGCGGCTGAAAGTCCAGT
Source organism: bacterium (assembly GCA_037134535.1). GTDB lineage: Bacteria > Verrucomicrobiota > Kiritimatiellia > SPBP01 > SPBP01 > JBAXKQ01. The sequence continues at coordinate 344 of JBAXMA010000107.1, read as the reverse complement.
CGGTATCAAAGTAGTTGGAGACGGAGAACATCTCATCAAACCCCAGAGCCATCGGACCTAGAGGATCGGTGGCCGGAATCGGCTTTCCAGGGCCGGCGACTCCATTGAGATGCCACTTACCGAAGTGAGCTGTCGCATAGCCAGCTTTCTTAACAGCCTGCGCAATGGTCACTTCCTGCTTTTTGATCGGCATACCGGGCCAGAAGCAGCCCATACGGTTGGGATTGCGACCAGTAAGCACACTGGCACGACAAGGACTGCAGCTAGGGTGCCCGGCGTAAAACCGGTTGAACTGAATGCCGCCGGCCGCCATCGCGTCAAGCGCAGGAGTCTTGATCTTCTTC
>JBAXMA010000106.1:0-8716 GCA_037134535.1 bacterium | reverse complement strand
CTTTAGACCTGGGCGTTATCTTTGTCGATGTGCCTGATATGCCAGCAAATAAGAAAGGCCAGATCCGGTGGATCTGGCCTTTCTCGCTCTACTTCCGCAATGATTGTTACTTGTTGCTATTCGTTGTGGAATGTCCACCTGTGAATCCTATGATGTCGCATACTGCATCAACTCCAATTACATTAATAGTGTAATTGGTAGGTCCCCTGCCACCGACCATGGCTGCCGGGCAGAAGCATTTATTAGTAAGGTCCTTCATGTAGAAGCAGAGATTATCCCACACCAATGTAGTTCCATTTGTTCCGCCATAGTCGATGGCATAGTTATCCTTGGCGCTTTCGATCAATCGGAGATTGTTCTGACATGCACTCTTGCGGGCATTGTTACGTGCTTTCATAAATGCAGGTACCGCAATTGCTGCTAGCAGTCCGATGATTGCCACAACTATCATAATCTCCACCAACGTGAAACCAGACTTCCTGCTCATTGTCGCCTCCTTCATTTGTGTGTTATTGGCGTCATTCTCTCGCGATGCTATCGAGAGCAGTTTATGTGCCATGAACACAAGATTCTACATTTGAGTGATCTGCACCTTTCGACACGATTGATCTGTTCGACCTGTCACAGGTAGCATCCCGTCCGGGGATGCTACCTCAGCAGTCAACCTTCGTCTACTTTGCAACTTGCGTGACCGGATTGCCTTCGCCGACCCATCCTTCAATACCCTGGGGGTATTCGAGCACTCGCGTATAACCCATCGCCGTCAGCTTGGCTGCAAGCTTCACGCTGGCCGGGCATTTAGTATTGACGCAGTACGACACAATCAGGGCATCTTTTGATTTCAGCATACTCTGTATCTCGTCATCCTTTGCGTCCGGGCCGAGGTTGACGGCATTCGAGATGCGACGGCCGTCATCGAATTTGCCGGTACGGGCATCGACTAACGTCAATGCAGCGCCGGTATCTATCAGCGCTTTCAGCGCAGAGGTGTTGATTTCGGCCATTGGCTTGGCCATTGCCCCACACTTGCACTGACCCTTCGACATGTTGCATGTGGGACAAGCCGCTTTCTTCATCGTGGCACAGGCCGGGCTCCTGTCTCCACAATGTCCACAGCATCTACCAGTTGACCAACATCCTGCTGTTACCACCGCCATTGCCATAACCACGATCAGTACATAGATCTTCTTCATGATTGCCTCCCTTGTGTCATTATATGATTGTGATCTTAACGATACATATCGCTTTCTCTGTCCGTGTCACCTCCTTCGTTGGTCATTGCACATGTTTGCACAGTTGAGCTCTGCTGACTATCGATGCCAATGTCTGGACGGGTGCATCGGCTTATGCCAGTAGCCTTCGTTCCAGGCCCATCGGTCACCGAACCAGACCCATGAGCCGCCAATCCAGACAAAGTCCGGTGCCGGGGCCAGGTAGATCTGTTCGGTCACCGGGGGCGGCGGTGTCACACTTACCACAAGGCAACTATGTCACCCTGTGGAAGATGGTACTTCATACCTCATTGTCACGATATCGGGAGAAACCGCATTATATGGGATGAAATCTCTTACACTGTACTGGGACGAAAGGTATCTCGAACTAAACGCTCCGAAAGAAAGCTGATAATGAGTTTGCCTTTCTTCGGTGGTCGGGCAGACTGTCCGGCATGAAAAACACATTATCGCTTGTAGTTGTCTCTTGTGCCGCACTCTGCGCCGCAACCTGTTCAGCCGAAACAAACACGTCAGCGATCAAGCACCGGTTTCTGGCTGAGGACGAGTCGCGCGCTCAACTGCTTCTTGTTGACCAGCGCGATTCTACTCAAAACTGGGCCGTCAAGTTTCCCGATCGCTATCGCGACTACCAGTTGATCGGCGGCAACAGGGTCATGCTCAATACCTCTAACGGCTTCAGGGAATACGACCTGAAGACGAGGGATATGGTGCGTGAGGTAAAAGATGCGGCCCTTGCAGACATTACGACTGCGCGACGGTTGCCTGACGGTCGCACAATTCTCGGTGGCAATCGGAAAGGGATCACGTTCTATGAAATGGGTCCTGATGACAAGATTCTAAGGACAGCTAATTTTGCGGGATTGAACACTCTCCGGCTCGTCCGGCAGTCACCGCGTGGCACACTCCTCTTCGGCGCAAACGGCAACAAGGCCGTAGAGGCTGACCTTGATGGCAAAGTTATTCGCGAGGTCGTTGTAGAAGGCGCCAAGCACATCTATCAGGTGCTGGAGAAACCCGACGGGAACTGGCTTGTAGCCACGGGATACGGTGGATCTATTGCAGAGATTGATCGTGCGGGGAAAGTGGTGCGCAAGGTCGGCGGATCCCCGGCTCCTGCAGGGCTGTGGCTGAACTTTTTCTGCGGCTTTCAGGTTCTTAAGAATGGCAACATCGTGGTCTGTAACTGGACCGGGCACGATGCCAGGGACAGTGAAAAAGCACCGCAGCTTTTAGAGTATGCGCCCGATGGATCTATTGTCTGGCAGTGGCATGACGCTGCAAATGCCGGCTCACTGCATGGTGTGCTGGTTCTGGATGACCTCGATACCGCAGTGCTGAATGATGATGTTTCCTCAGTCATGGGTGCCGTCAAGCCGGTGAAGTGAACTCAGGCGGAGGACAGGGCGATGGGGCACTGCTTGTCTTGCGCATTCCTCATTTTGATCTGGTTGATTGCCGTGGCCGGTCGCTGCTATTCCGGGCTGCCGCTTCCATCTTTGCACGGTTTGCAGGAAGTTGACGCGAGCAGCGTGACTGTACGCGGCGGGTTCTGGGGCGAACGCCTGAAGACCCATCGTGAAGTGACTATTGACCACTCCCTGAACATGCTTGAGCGCGATGGCTACTTCACCAACTTTGACCTGGCCGCCGGCGTCAGCACTGGCGCGTTCTGCGGAAATGCCACCTGCGATTCAGATGTCTACAAGGTCATGGAAGGCGCGATGTATACGCTTGAGTACAGCAGGGACGACAGATTGAGGAAGCGGGTTGACACGTTTGTTGACCGTGTTCTGGCTGCGCAGCAGAAGGACGGGTTTCTGATCACGTGGTTTATTCTCAAAGACCAGGACAAACGCTGGGATAATATGGCGATGCACCAGTTGTACTGTGCCGGTCACTTCTTTGAGATGGCAATTGCGCACGAAAAGCTCACCGGGGATCAGAAAGTGCTCAACGCCGCCAGGCGGTTCGCCGACAATATTGACAGTGTGTTCGGGCCGGGAAAGCGTTATGACGTTGACGGACACCAGGAGGTTGAACTGGCCCTTGTAAAACTGTATCGGGCCACTGGCGAACGGCGTTACATGGACCTGGCTGGATTCTTCCTGGATGAGCGTGGATTTCTGCATGGCACTGAAAGGAAGCCTTTCGATGCGGCAAATGAAGTCACTGGCCCGAAGCCGATGCAGCGGCGTATAGCCCGCCAGGACCACAAGCCGGTCATTGAGCAGTTTGAGGCGGTCGGGCATGCCGTGCGGGCATGCTATATGTATTCGGCTATGGCGGATATTGCCCGGTTCATGGATGCCCCAGATTACGAGCGTGCGCTGGATCGCCTCTGGGAAGACGTTGTAGGGCGCAAGATGTATCTTACCGGCGGGCTAGGGACCACGCAGTACAAGTTTGAGGGTTTTGGCGATCCTTACGTTTTGCCGCTGGAAACTGCATATTGCGAGACCTGTGCCGGCATTGCCAATGTCCTGTGGCAGCACCGGATGAACCTGCTCAAGGGCGATGCCAGATATGCGGATGTCATGGAGTTGGCGTTGCTCAATACGGTGTTGTCCGGGATGTCTCTTTCAGGGAATGCCTACTTCTACCAGAACCGGCTGCTTATGAAGAAAGGGCAGCGCGGGGAATGGATGAACCTCTGCTGTTGTCCGTCAAACCTTGCGCGCCTTATCCCGCAGGTCGGTGGGTTGACTTATGCGCATGGCAAGGGCCGGCTGATCGTCAATCTGTATATGGCAGGTGAGGCTACGATCAAGTTGAACAGCGGCTTAACGGTGAAGATGGCTCAGGAGACAGACTACCCATGGGACGGCCATGTCCGCTTGACCGTTACACCAGAGAAGGCGAGCGCGTTTGACCTGCAGTTACGTATCCCGTGCTGGGCGGCCGGCAAGCCAGTTCCAGGTGATTTGTATCATTTCGACAGCAGTAATATCCCGCCTGTTGGCTTGCATGTGAATGGCAAGCCTGAGTCTGCAGTTCCGGAAAATGACGGTTACGTACATCTGAACCGCGCGTGGAAAGCCGGTGACGTGGTGGAGTTGGATCTGCCCATGCCGGTTCAGAGGGTCTATGCTAACGCGAAAGTGATGATGCAGGCTATCAAGGGAAAACCGCTGGCGAGAGGCCGTGAAAAGGTAGCTTTGATGCGCGGCCCTCTAGTGTATTGTCTCGAGGGCCAGGATCATGCCGGACAGGACGTGACAAACCTCATTTTGACCGCGGAAACGCCACTGGTCACGGAGCGCCGGCCTGATCTGCTTGGAGGAGTGACGATCATCCGTGGCGAATCGTCCGCAGGTACGAACAAGATGCCACTGATCGCAATGCCGTATTATACCTGGGCGAACAGGGGCCACAACGTGATGACTGTGTGGATTAACAGGGATTGACTTGGAGCTCCATGCATATTCTTCAAGTATGTATACATACTAGTGCGTGAGCTCAGAGGCGACGCATGATTACATCGGTGGACTCCAGTATCCTCATCGACGTTTTGGGAACGATTCAGAGCACGGGCAGGCCTCGGCGGAAAGTCAGCGACGTTGCCTTGGCGAGGGCAGTCTCACGGCATGCGATAAAGTAGAATTGTATATGGGTTTTGCTGTCTTGCCATAATGCAAATTGTCAGCGTAAAAGTATGGCCACAGGCCATTGTGTGTGGTATGCCGTTAAATGAAATTGGATGAGTTCAGTTGATGTAGATTAAGTAATGGAGGAACGTTATGAATGTGACGAGGCAGGTTGTTCGATTGTTATTTGTCTGCAGTATGGCGTTGATGGTGCCAGTGAGTGTCTATTCATGGGAGCCTAATGCCAAGGATCTTGATGCCGCGGTAGCCGCAGGTGATTTTGGCCAATACCAGGCTAGTCTCTCTACCTGGCTGACAGGGAAGGTACCTGCAGAAGCTTCCAAAATATCCGAAGATTCAATGAAGACTCTTCTTAAGGATCCTGTCCTGCTTGGTGCTCTGGCACAGCGGACGTTCATCGCCAAAGCCGGTGTCGAGAACATCGGTAAGTTTGCCAAGGCGGACAAGGACAGCGCGGCATTCCTGGCCTGGATACTGAAGGACACAAAGGTCATGGAGCTCTATCTCGAGGGTGCAACTCCGTTGACTCTGGGGGGCAGGGACGGCAATGGCTGGGGACTCTCGACTGGTTCACTGGCGATCTGGAAGAAGATATATCTCTCAGACCCGGATTCAAGGCAGGGCATTTACCTGCGGCTCGCAATGGCGACCGCTCTGCGGCCCCCCGGCAGCGGCAACAGGGGCGCTGGCATGCAGGAGAAACCCAGTGACCCGCTGGTCAGATACAATCACTTCAAGACCGCGCACAAGAACAATGAGCTTTTCCCAAGTTTCAATAATCTCACCGTCTGGGACTATCAGCATGTGGTTTCGTCGTGTGCCTCCGAAGGCGACCTTGCGTGGGCAAGGGAGATGATCAATAGCTGGCGGCCTGATCTGCGGATCAAGGAACAGGTCGTGAATTCGACGAGTGAAGTCTGGCGAAGGAATTCCCCCTGGTCATTTACTAACGGTTTCAAATCGGTCCTTGAGGGCGGTGGCAAGTGTGGTCCCAGATCGTCGTGGGGGGTGTTCATCGGGCAGGCATTTGGTATTCCATCTCTCGGGGTGGGGCAGCCGGCTCATGCCTGCATCGCTGCCAGGGCAGAGTATCCGGAGACAGATCCGCAGCCTGGGCATCCATGGAAGGTCTATCAGGGCCGGGGATGGAACGTGTCGCGCCTGGATGGGACGTCTGGGAATGAATTCCTTGCCGGCGTTGAGGACAGGTATCGCGCGGTTCAGTTCACACAGGTTGAGCATCTCCGATGGATGGCGGCGGCACAGGAATCGAAGGATGCAGCAGCTGCCATTATGGCAGTGGCCATGAATATCCGGAAGAACGCCGAGACGGCAGAAAAGCCGGCACCCGGTGGGAATGAGCTTGCTCAGTCGACGCCGGTCCCAGAGGCACCGTTCAAGGTCGAAGCGGGAACAATACACATCGAGGCAGAGTCTTTTGCGAAGATGTCGGGTATTGCCGTGGTCGATTGTTATACCGGCGGGAAGCAGGTTAACTTCTTCAAGAGTGCTGAGTCGAGCTGGCTGGACTACTCAGTGGACGTGCCCGCGGCTGGGACATACGCGGCAACCATGCGGGTTGCCGTTGTCAACCGGGATCAAGTGCTGGACATCATGTCCGGTGCGGAAAAGCTCGCAACTGCGACCATTCCTCAGACATTCGGATCATGGACGACGACAGAGCCAGTCGAAGTGAAGCTTGCCAAGGGTTCGCAGACGATCCGCATCTCCGCTCCGTTTCAAAGGGGCGTTGCACTGCGTTGGCTTGAATTGAAGGCGAAGTAAAAGGGATTGATAGGAGCGGGCTTGCGGCACATTGAGTGCTGCAAGCCCTTTTCTATGACGAGCGGTCTATTGTTCGCAGATAGTTTCATTGCTGTGCCACAAAGGAGGAGGGGTCATGCTGCCTGAAAAACTGAGCTGGTTCGGGGCCATTGGTGTTCTCGTGGGTTTAACCGTAACCGGTCACGCGGCTGGAATTGAAGCGGATAAGCGGCTACTTGCCGAGTCCGAGCGGGTGATCTCTCCTATCATGACAGTCATGGAGCAGCCGCCGGGCAAAGTACCGTCCCGCGATGTTTGCGACGGCCCTCTCCTTGGAAACGGTGATCTCGGTGCAGTGATCAGCGGGCCGCCGGCGGCCCAGAAGTTCTGGATCAGCAAGAACAACTTCTGGCGTCTGAAGGATGGTCACAGGCAGGGCGGCCCGCGTCTGTTCGGCGGACTCGAAATCAACATTCCTGCACTTTCCAATGCATCTTACAGGATCGAGCAGCACATCTATCCGGCAATTACAATCTCCCGGTTTACTAATGCAGCCTGTTCAGTCACGATGCGTTCGCTGGTGACTGCGACCGCGGACTATATCCTGGTCGAGCTTTCCGTGGAAGGATCACCGGTTGACGTTGAGACCAAGCTGTGGGCTGCACGCGGGCGTGGTTCCAAGGAGTCGACAAATCGCAATGACAACATTCTCTGGGCGACAAAGGCGTTTGATCAGGACGTGCTTATTCCCACTGCAGCGGCGTGTGCATCTACTGTTGTCGGTGAGAAAGATCCGGTCTTCCAGCTCAATCCGGGACATAAGGTAACGATTGCCGTAGCAATGCAAAGCAACTATGACGCGAAGGAGCCGCTTGCTGCAGCTCAGGAGATGGCGAAGAGTCTGAACGATAAGAAAGTGAAAGAGCTGATGGAACAACATTCGGCCTGGTGGCGTGATTTCTGGGCGAAGTCACTGGTCGAGATCGGCGACTCGTTCCTGGAGAAGACATACTATGTTTCAAACTACATGATCGGCAGTGGACTGCGTGATAAGGATTTTCCGACCGGGCTGTTTAGTCTATGGGTCACGGATGACGATCCCCGCTGGGCAGGTGACTACCACCTGAACTTCGACTACCAGTCGCAGTTCTACGGTCTCTATTCCTGCAACCACATCGAGCAGGCGGATACATACCATGCGCCCATTCTCGCTTTCATGGAACGTGGCAGGGAGTACGCGCGGAAAGTGCTGAACGTACGAGGGGTCTACTATTGCGTCGGTATTGGCGCGAAGGGCATCGATACCTGCAAGCAGGGCAACAGGTCGAACGGACCCTATCAGATGGGCGGCTGTTTCATGGGTCAGAAATGCAACGCAGTGTACAGCGTCATCCCGATGTCCATGCATTGGTACCACACGTACGACCTGGACTATGCAAAGACGGTGTATCCGTTTGTGCTCGAGGTCGCAAACTTCTGGGACGATTACCTGAGGTTTGAACCCGCCGGAATGCCACTTGCCACGAACGTCACGCCCGCTCCGCCCGTAGCTGTTATCGATGGCGTTCCGGTTGACAAGCTTCCGGTCGCCAAGCTTCCGGCAGGTCGCTACGTGATATACAATGACTCCATCCAGGAGAATTCCGGCACTGACGTCAACTCGATCATGTCTCTCGGACTGGTGAGGAATGCATACGAGACAGTACTGGACATGAGCAGGGAACTTGGCGTCGACAAGGATCGCCGGGAGAGATGGGAGCACATTCTCAAGAATCTCAGCGCCTTGCCGACGTTCCAGAAAGATGGCAAGACCGTGTTTCGTTATACCGAGCGGGGAACTGAATGGATCGACGGCAACTCATGCGGCCTTCAGCACATCTATCCCAGCGGCGTGATCGGGCTCGATGACGATCCCAAGCTTCTTGAGATCGGGCGCAACACGATCAATGCAGCTGGCCGCAAGTGGAACAGTGACAATGGTGAGAACAGTCACTATCCGGCTGCAGTGCGAGTGGGCTACGATCCGGATATCATTCTGGCAAAGTTGACAGAGTTGTGGGCGGGCAGCCGCAAGATGCCCAATGGGATGCCGGACACGATTGAGCAGTGCAG
>JBAXMA010000105.1:0-8810 GCA_037134535.1 bacterium | reverse complement strand
GCTTTTCCGCTGTGCTCTGAGCGGTGAGCGCCCCGTCCTCGACGTGCCACCAGCCCGGCGCGCCATCCCACCCTGTGAGATCTTTGCCGTTGAAAAGGACCTGCTCCCCGGCGTTGGCCGTCATAATGAACATGAGTGTAGCTGCAGCAATGCAGCCTGATGTGAACCCGTTTGCACTTCTCATGGAATACCTCCAGATTAGTCGCTCAACTTTGCACGCCGGAACCAGGCATGAAACAAGATTGCAACTTTCAGTAACTCAGAAGTATGAGGATAGCAAGAGAGTTTGATGGGTTTTGTTCGGAACAGTGCCAATGGATCCGACTGCAATATGTCTGATGAGACTCACGAGACCCATGTCTCCCGGTAGTGCCATAGGTCTCATAACTTTCATTAGTTTCTTTCGGCCGCACTCACAGCTACATGATAAACTGCGGGATCTTCAGCAACTCGCCGTTCTTCATCGCCGACTGGTGGGCAACTATGCCGCCCACCGTCATTGCCAGCGATTGGGCAACATCGACCAGCGGTTTGCGGTCCTGTAGGATAGCTTCCACAAATTCGCTCATCAGATAGCCGTGGGAGCCGCCATGGCCACCGGCTTCGACACCGGGGGGTAGGGATGGTCGTTTGATGAGTGGATAGTTTCTGCTGCCCTCGTCACCATGAAATCTAGCATAGAATGTACCCTTCTGCGCACGCAGTCGGCCGCACTCGCCTGATTCGCCTGGTGTATCCCAGCTTACAGCCATCCGCGACATGCCACCTTCACTGGTGCGGAATAGTGCGATTTCGCTACCGAACGGGTTCTTGTACCGGTTGTTCTCTGGCGTCAGGTGCTTGATGATGCTTGGCATGCTCATGCACGAGACTTCAGTGAAGCTGCCGCCGGTGACACCGACGTAGTAGGCGTTTGAGTGAGTCGGGTACCACTGAGGTGGCAGGCCCTCCCGCCAACCCGTGAGGTTGACATCGTTCTTCGCCGGGTCGTAGGAGAGCAGAGAAATGGGCATGTAGTGCCAATACTCGCCCTCGGTATAGATAACCTTGCCCAGATCGCCAGCCTTGTACAACTGGCGCATGGAATACAAGTCCTCATGGAAGTATGATGTCTCGAACATCATGTACTTGCGGCCGGTGGTTTTTACTGCCTGAAAAAGCTGGTCCGCCTCCTCAAGCGAGCCAAAGACTGCCGGCACTGCCGAGGCGACGTGTTTGCCTGCTTTCATTGCAGCTATGGCAAGCCGGGCGTGACTCGGTGCATCAGTAGCTATGAAGATGGCTTCAATGGAGTCGTCCTTGATCATCTCCTCGCACGAGGGATAAGTCTTCTCGCAACGGCAGGCCTTGGCCAGTCCGGCGCGCCTTGATGGGATGAGATCGGTTACTGCAGCGATAGTGACGTTTGGATGTTTCTGGAAGCCGAACTCCGCGCCGAAACTGCAGAGCCCGTATCCGGCTATGCCAACCCGGATCTTGCGATCTGCCGCGGGCTTCCAGTCCTTCGCGGCTTCATGGTCGGTGGGGGCTTTTTCAAATCCAGGAATCGGACCCTCGGCTGCTGCGGCAGTGAGGCCACCGATCCCAATCGCTGCCGCGCCGGTGCCGGCGACCTGAAGAAAGTTCCTGCGGGTGATATTGCCCATGCGACGTTCTCCTCATCTATCCTGTTACCATTGATGTTATCTGGGAAACACACGGGAAGATATCCGCATCTTTGCACGTTTCCCAGCTATCTATTCTCCAAATCCCATCTGGTCAGATCCCTGTGGTGTTCGCGGCTGAGATCGCAGCATCGAAAATCAGTGACTCTAGACCAGCCGCGTCATAAAGCGTCAGCCGGCCATCAGATATCCTGTAGGACACAGCTTGCCCGAGCAGCATCAAGTAAACGGACTCGGCGCGCATCGCAGCTTCAGAACCGCCCATCATTGTACTCGCAAGTGATCCTGCAGAAAAGGCGGTTCCGGGACCAGCGTTATATGGTCCACCATAGCTGTTGACTCCGCTACTACCCGATACCTGACCGTCGGCAAAGTTCGCTGTAATCGTGAAGTCGGCAGGGTTGAGAGAGTCAACTGACCACGCCTTCAGCCGCCAATACGTTCCATCCAGTGAGTCGCCTTTCACGATATCTGAGGACTTATCGCAGCCAATCAGGCCAATGAGCAGAGAAGCAACCAGTACTAAGATCGAGATTCTCATAATTAGCCTCCTGTTATTCCGTTTCTTCTGTCCATTCTGAGCAAACGAGAAACGGTTTTGCGATGCCCAAGTCTACCAGATAGCCACCCAGACCGTCATCCATTCGCAGGCAATACTTTTTCCCCAGAAGCATACTTGCGTGGAGTTATGAAACTAATGGTCAGGGACATCCGGTTCCTCCCATATTCATCGGTCCATCCGCTACCTCCATGTGACAATTTCACCCATCGAAAATCGTTTGCGCTCACGTCGCTGTTTCTCGACCGGCCAGCCTAACGTGATCATGGCCTGCGGCTGTATGTCCGCGGGCCATTCGATGATTCGGCGCACCTGCTTTGGCCTGATCCAGCCGATCCAGCAGGTGCCAAGTCCCAGTTCTGTTGCCTGCAGGATCGCATGTTCGCCGGCAATGCCGAGATCCAGCAGTGGATACTCCACCTTTGAGAGAAGCGGCGCGACCCGGTGAGTGATAACGGATTTCTTCATTCCGAGAACCAGGATGACGGGCGCGGTTAGTGCCCATGACATGCCCAGGCCGGGGAGGATTCCGTCGTCCAGTAATTTGGCTCGAAGTCCCGCATCGGTTGCCACGGCAAAACGCCAGGGCTGCTGGTTGCAAGCCGAAGGTGCCTGTCGCGCTGCCTCCAGTATCTGCTCTACTGCAGCTCGCGGTACCGCGTCGGTCTTATAGTCGCGACAGCTGAACCGCGCAGCAACCAGCTTACTGAATTCACTCATGGTATTAACCGTCCAGTCTGATTTGTTTCGATCCCGGCCTCTTTCATTAGTTTCTCGATGTCGAGATTCATAACCCATTTGGGCAAATTCGCCCAGACCTCATGAAATCCGTAACCGCCCTGCTTCATTTCCAGGATTGCGGCTTCCTTCGTCCATCCCTGGACTGCTATGCGGTAAACTGCGCACATCGTGCCGGTGCGGTCTGAACCATAATGGCAATGGAACAATACTGGCAGACGGCTTGGATCGGTTGCAATCTTCAGGAATTGTACGGCTTCTTCCTGTTGCGGATGCCAGGCAGTCATGGGGATTTCCTCACGATGGACGGCGTTAGTACCGATTTCGTCGCGGTCTGAGTGTAATGTCCGGAGATTGATGACAGTCTTGATTCCCATCGCCTTCAAATTATCCATGCCTTTAGACGTTGGTTGAGCGCTTCGGTAGAGACCGTCGCTGATCTTGTGAAGGTTATGAACTCCCTCAACTTTCAGCGGCTGGGCCCATGAGATCGGACGATTGGTCCTGGAAATCGTTACCTCATTGCAAGAAACCAGATCGGTATTGTTATCGGTACCGGCGCCGACAGTCTTTACTTTTGCCTGTTCATCGCCGATTGTCAGCGCCAGACCGGAGCCGCAGAACAACTGCAGCAAAAAGATCGAAAAGACAATAAGCGCTATTATCTGTTTCATGATGACACCATATATCCACACATTGCAGTGGTCAACGAAAGTCGCAAGTCAGGTTGTCATCCTTAGATTGCGCTGGCTCTGACGATAGGATACAACCTCACGGATTGACAGGTCAATTGGCCGAAACCGGGGAGGGCACATATGGCAACGCAGGATTTCAAGAGCGCATACAAGACGATCATGGATGACAATTTTCCGCCACGAATGGAAGTGTCGTTTGTTGACGACAGTGGCAGGCAGACACTTTTCTACGAAAAGAGCACATGGCTGATTGACGGCGTCAATAAGGGATTGCGCTACGGCGAGAATCCCGGTCAGGAGGCGGCGCTTTACAAGCTGATCAATGGAAATCTCACACTTGGCGACGTAACGGCCATTCTGCCCGGGCGCTACCTTGCGTCAGATGTCGAACTGCTTCAGTCAGGCAAGCATCCCGGCAAGACAAACATCACCGACGTGGACAGCGCTCTGAATGTCCTGCGCTATCTGACGGAGTCGCCATGCTGCGTGATCGTGAAGCACAACAATCCGTGCGGTGCAGCGAAGGGCAAAACTCTTGCCGACGCGTACCAGCGCGCCAACATGGCCGACCGGGTGGCTGCTTTTGGCGGCGCCATTGCGCTGAACAGGGAGATGGACAGGGATACGGCGATGCTGGTCGCGGAGAACTACGCCGAGGTCGTGGCCGCGCCGGAGTTTGGTGAAGGTGTGATGGATATTCTGGCGAAGAAGAAGAACCTTCGCGTCGTGCGTGTGAAGAACATGGCCAGGCTTCAGCAATATGCCGGGCAGGTGTTTGCAGACTTCAAATCGTTGATTGACGGTGGTCTGGTTGTTCAGTGGTCATTTGTTCCCAAAACCAGAACAAAGGCAGACCTGCTTCCAGCTCAGACAAGCTACAAAGGTCATGAATACCGGATCAACCGGATGCCGACTGATCAGGAATATGACGACCTTATCTTCGGATGGCTTGTTGAGGCGGGAGTGACGAGCAATTCAGTGCTGTATGTCAAAGACGGAGTCACAGTCAGCATCGGTGCCGGCGGACAGGACAGGGTGGGTATGGCCCAGTACGCTCGCGACAAGGCCTACCGCAACCTGGCGGACAGGCTTGCATGGGAGCGGCTCCATATTCCGTACAACAACTTGACTGACAAGAAGGTCATAGGACAGATCGATGAGGAAGTGGCAGCCAGGAAGGGTGGTCTAGCCGGCAGTTGCATGGTGTCGGACGCGTTCTTCCCATTCAGGGACGGTATTGAAGTTGGCCTTCGCGAGGGCGTTACGGCTGTGATCCAGCCTGGTGGCTCGGACCGTGATTTCGAGGTGATCGAAGCCTGCAACGAGGCAAGGGCGGCAATGGTTTACACGGGGCAACGGAGCTTTAAACACTAATCGACTGAACTATGATATCCACAGAACAAAAGCCGGTTTCTCATGGACTGGCTATTGCCGCGCTGGTTGGAGCCTGTGCGTTGTGGGGCACATCTTTCCCCAGTGTGAAAACTTGCGGCGAGATCATCATGCCCTTCGCAAGGCCCGACACATCGGTGGCATTCGGCCCTATCCTGCTTACTGCTCTGAGATTTACAATAGCCGCTCCGTTACTCCTCCTGTTCTGGTCCGATAACCGCTCCTGGCGGCTGCAGGTGTCTGATCTCCGCCCGCTTCTGCTGGTGGCAGTTCCGATGGCTGCCGGATTCCTGCTTCAGTCCGCCGGCCTTGCGTTTACATCCGCGACGATATCCGGTTTTATAACCGGGCTGTGCGTTTGCGTGACCCCGGCATTTGAGTGGATGCTTCTGGGCAGACGTCCGACATGGCGACTGCTGGTCGGTGCACTCCTGGCAATCGTCGGGGTGGCACTGATGACATTGACGAGGGGTGGTTCGATTCACTTCGGTTGGGGAGAGATTCTTACACTGGTCTGTACTCTCGCATTTACTCTTCAGATCATCTACACAGGTCGCGGCTCAGAGAAGCTCGGCGCAGCCAGGCTGACATACGGCAGCTTTGTCATCCTGGCCGCATGCGGTTGGGTTGCGGCGCTGCTTATTTCGCCCGGCTCCATATTGCCGGCCATAAGCGGGGCGACGCAGAATTGGCATTTTCTGCTCTTCTTTGTCCTTATTCTGTTCGGTGCAACGATAGGGGCGCAGTTGCTGATGAACGGCTTCCAACGCTATGTCCGGCCCAGTGAGGCGTCAATTATTTATACGACCGAGCCGCTGTTCGCAGCCGTGTTTGCTCTGATACTCATCGGGCTTGATGAGCTACCGCGCGGCTTGGGCATGGCTGGCGCAGGCATGATGATCGCGGCGAATGTGCTTGTGGCGCTTCAACCGTCTGCTAAAAGTGCGGAAAAGAAGTCAGCCTGAGAGATAAACGAAATAGATTGTGCAGCCATGCAGCTGCCCGCTGGGAGAGGTGACAATATGCGAAATATGTATGCACTGCTGGTGATAATCATGGGAGGAGTTATGGGGACAACAACTACTAAGGCAAAGGAGTTCTATGTGAGTCCGGTGGGTAAGGACGCTAATCCTGGAACAATAACTAAGCCGTTTGCAACTCCGGCCCGGGCGCAGCAGGCGGTCAGGGAGTCTGCCTCAAGAGGCAAGGAAAAGATAGACGTGTTTCTTCATGGTGGAACCTACTATCTGGCGGAGACACTCAAGTTCACTGCGGATGATTCTGGGACGAAGGCAGCACCAATCGTTTGGCAGGCTTACAAGGATGAATTGCCTGTCATTAGCGGAGGCATGAAGCTCGAACTCAAATGGGAAGCCCACAAGGAAGGCATTGTGAAGGCTAAGGTTCCGGCAGGGCTGGTCACAGATCAGTTCTTCGTGAATGGTGAACGTCAGCATCTGGCACGCTATCCCAACTTTAATGCGGAAGAACGCATATTCAATGGCTATGCGAAGGATGCAATCAGTCCGGAGCGCGCTGCCAGATGGACTGATCCCAGAGGCGGTTTCATTCACGTGATGCACAAGGCCATGTGGGGTGGCATGCATTATGTTATTACCGGCAAAGACGATAAAAACAAGTTATCATATGAGGGCGGCTGGCAGAATAACCGACCTATGGGCATGCATGGACAATTCCGGTTCGTCGAAAATATCATGGAGGAACTGGACGCGCCAGGTGAGTGGTTCCTCAACACAAATTCCGCCACGCTCTACTTCTTCCCGCCTGACAAGGGAGGTTCAGACGGGGCAAAGCCGATGGATCTTTCCAAAGCGACATTTGAAGTTGCCAGACTGAAACATCTTGTCGAGTTGAATGGCTCCGTGGAAAAGCCTGTTCGCTTTCTGATGTTCAAGGGACTCACCATGCGTCATACACTCCGCACATTCATGGAGACCAGAGAGCCTCTCTTGCGCAGTGACTGGACTGTCTATCGTGGCGGGGCGGTTTTCTACAATGGTGCTGAGGACTGCTCCCTTGAGGACTGCTTTATCGACCAGGTCGGTGGTAATGCGGTATTTGTTAACAACTACAACCGTCGTGTGACGATCCGCGGCTGTCACATAGCCAAAGCCGGCGGTAATGGCGTAGCATTTATCGGGGACCCAAATGCCTGCCAGAACGCTATCTTCTGGAACGATCGTCCGAACTTCAACCAGATCAGCAAGATCCCCGGACCGAAGACCAGCAATTATCCGGCGGACTGTCTGGTCGACGACTGCCTCATCTATCTGATCGGACGTGTGGAGAAACAGACTGCGGGTGTTACGCTCGATATGGCACAGAGCATTACTATCCGCCACTGCTCGATCTATGATATGCCGAGGGCAGGCATCAATTTCGGTGACGGCTGCTGGGGTGGGCATGTCATTGAGTTTTGTGACGTGTTCGATACCGTTAAGGAAACCGGCGATCACGGCAGTTTCAATTCGTGGGGCCGCGACCGGTTCTGGGGACTCGGCGGAATTGACCTTCACTGTGTTACGACGGGTGAGAACAAGGATCTTCCACTGTTGGATATGGTAAAGCCCGTGATTATTCATGACAACCGCTGGCGCTGTGATCATGGTTGGGACATTGATCTCGATGATGGCTCGTCCAACTATGAGCTCCGGAACAATCTGTGTCTTGGTGGCGGTCTGAAGAACAGGGAGGGCTTCTACCGGATTGTGGAGAATAATATCACCGTGAACAACTCGTTCCATCCTCATGTATGGTATCTGAACAGCCAGGACGTATTCCGCAGGAATATTGTCTTTACCGACTATCGCCCGATACAGGTCGAGGCACCATGGGGCAGGGAATGTGACTTTAATCTGCTCCATAAGCCCGGCCAGGTCGAGCCGGTAGCAGCGGTCAGTCTCCAGAGGCAGAGCGGGCGTGATACGAATTCCATCGTAGCTGACGCTATGTTTGTCGATCCGGAGATTGGCGACTACAGGGTAAAGGACGGCTCGCCAGCTCTGAAACTTGGCTTCAAGAACTTCCCGATGGACAATTTCGGTGTGCAGAAACCGGCACTGAAAGCTCTTGCGCGGACTCCAGAACTGCCAGGTTCGAACGGCAAGAAGGCAG
This sequence comes from bacterium, assembly GCA_037134535.1. GTDB lineage: Bacteria > Verrucomicrobiota > Kiritimatiellia > SPBP01 > SPBP01 > JBAXKQ01. The sequence goes on along the minus strand of JBAXMA010000105.1, from coordinate 627 downwards.
CGACGCTGGAATCGAAGCGTGACGGCAGGATTGTTGAGTGGCTTGGCGCAAAAATTAAGAACGTAACTGGTCTTGGTGAAGTCTCTGCAGCTGGATTGCCAGGTGAGGTGGGCATTCGCGTTCAAGCCGTTTCAAGCGGGAGTGCAGCTGAAAAGGCCGGACTCAGGGCCAATGACGTAGTCTTGAAGTGTGAAGGTAAAGAAATGACGGCGCTTGCCGATTTTATGTCAACCTACGCCGCCGTACCAACTGGCACCAAGATAAAGCTGGGCATATATCGCAGCGGGAAGAGCGAGACCCTTGAGATTAAGAAATAGCCGCGATTGGCGTGGCTCATCATCAGTATTCGACGACAATCGGTTTAGGGTTACCCAATGCAGCGAGCTGATCGGTACGGACAGCTATGAACTCGCTTGCAAGCACGTTCCTGCCTGGAAACCATGATGAACTGGATACAACCCGGCCTGACTGATGATAGACTCTTGTGTATCCGTGTTCGGTTAGAAGGCGTTCCGGCATCGAATCTATGTCGAAGATGATGTCCGGCAGCGGCATCAGGTCCTTCGTTACGAGCGTGTTCATGTTCGCGAAGAAGGACTCGTACCAGAGCCGTAAACCCATCCGGCC
>JBAXMA010000104.1:0-8823 GCA_037134535.1 bacterium | reverse complement strand
CTATCTGCCAGCTGGACATCCATGGACGTTGGCATGCGGACTATTTGTCTGTCCCCTCCTTAGTGCTCCTTAGGGCGTTGGTGCGCGACTATCTGACTGTCCCCATCTTAGAGTTCTAGAGTTTCTTGGAGTTCTTCCCAACCAAGAAAGCGCTAGACGGGTGTATGGCGCCGGTCCTACACTGACTGGCACAAGACAAGAGTTGTGGCTTTGGGGATGGTGGCTGTAACCATCCACGGTGAGTCGGTGACGAGTTGTGATTATTCAGACAGGAGGCGGATGTGAATAGACGAAATTTCTTGAAGATGACTGGCATGGGTCTGGCTTCTGCACTGCTTCCTGTGAGCCTGTTTCTGCGGCGTGGCATGGCGGAGGGATTGCCCGACGATGGAAAAATCTCCCACAAGCGGCCAAACTTTCTGCTGATCGTTGCGGATGATATGGGTTTCTCGGACGCCGGCTGTTATGGCGGTGACATTCGTACGCGCAATCTTGATGCGCTGGCGGCCAATGGCGTGAAGTTCACAAACTTCTACAACACAGGCCGGTGCTGGCCATCCCGCGCGTGTATCCTGACTGGATATTTCGCACATCAGATTCGCCGCGATGCACTGCCGGGCATCGGCGGCGGCACTGCCGGTATCCGCCCCAAATGGGCACCATTGCTGCCAAGGATCCTCAAGCCGTTGGGATATCAGAGTTACCACTCAGGTAAATGGCATATTGACGGCAGTCCGGTGGCACAGGGATTTGATCAATCCTATGACCGTAGCGATTCCGATTGCCACTTTGTATCAGCCAAAGAAATGGCAAAGATGGAGAAACCGCTCCAGCCGGTTAGTGCCGATGGCTACTACTGCAGTACGGCGATTGCGGATCATGCCATCCGGCAACTGAGTGAGCATGCCAGAAAGTTTCCAGATACACCATTCTTTGAGTATGTGGCGTTCACTGAGCCGCACTTTCCAATACAGGCACCGAAAGAGGATATTGATCGGTACCGGGACGCGTATCTCCGGGGCTGGGACAAAGTCAGGGAGGAACGCTGGGCGCGCATGAAGGAAATGGGAATTGTTAATTGTAGCTTGTCAAAGCTGGATCCGGAAACTGTACCGGGCTGGAACACGAGCCCTGCGAAGCTGAAAGAGAAGATCGGGCAGGGGGAAGCAGCCTTTGCCGTGCCGTGGGATTCACTGACCAATGAGCAGAAGAGATTCCAGGCAGCCAAGATGGCGATTCATGCCGCGATGGTTGACCGTATGGACCAGGAGATAGGCAGGATTATAGATCAGCTCAAGGCAATGAATGCGTATAATAACACTGTTGTCATGTTTGTTTCGGATAACGGGGCAAGCGCTGAACAGATGATAAGAGGCGGTGGGCATGATCAGTCGGCGCCGGCCGGTTCGGCAAAATCATTTCTCTGCCTCGGCCCCGGTTTTTCCTCCGCGGCAAATACGCCTTTCCGCCTGCACAAGTCTTGGGTACATGAAGGCGGGATTTCCACGCCGCTTATTGTGCAATGGCCGGCAGGTTTGAAGGCAAAGGGCGAATTGCGACACGATGTCGGGCATCTCATCGACATTCCGCCGACCATCCTGGAACTGGCCGGCGGAAAGTGGCCGGCGGAATGGGAGAACGAACCGGTTCCGAAGATCCCCGGCATGAGCCTTGTTCCGGCGTTCGCAAAGAGCGGCAGTCTGGTTCATGATTATCTCTGGTGGTATCATTCGGACAATCGTGCCATTCGTGTCGGTGACTGGAAACTTGTGTCCAAGGGTCCGGGCGGCCCGTGGGAATTGTACGATCTTAAGACCGACCGGTGCGAATCTGAGGATCTTGCCGACAAGAATCCTCAGAAGGTGAAAGAACTGTCTGGAAAGTGGATGCAATGTGAGGAAGAGTTCAAGAAGCTGGCCAAGCCTGATGACGCTGCCGGGCCAGTGCGCGGCAAGAACAAGAAGACAGAGAATGACTAATCGTGGCTGGGCGCAGTCTGTGAAACGATTGTTTGCCGTGGGCCTGTTCGTTTGCATGTTTTCCTGGAAGGTCGCTGATGGCGGGGAGCTGACATTGTCGCAGTCCCCTGGGATATGGACCATTGCCAATCGCCTGGTGCAGCTCACGCTTTCGCAGACCAACGGGGCGTGGGTGGAGAAATACGGAAGCGCCGGTTCTGGTGGTTTTGAGGTCCTTGCTGAGGCGTCCTCGTCCATGTCCGGCCCGGATGCCATGGTGAATCCACAGTTGACCGGCATCAACCTGGTTACGCAGCACCCGGATCGCGTAACGGTCAAGTTGACCGGTACACATGGTTCATACGAACTTGCAAAGACCATCACGCTTGACGTGAATGAGCCTCGATTTCATTGCGTCATGGAAGTGACCGCTACCCAAACCGTCAAATTGGAATACCTCAAGAGTGAATATATCTTCTCCGATGGGAAGTTCATGGGGGAGACGCAGAAGTATGATTTCATTTTCGGGCCCCACCTGCGGCCGGAGCCCATGGATACGATAGACGAGCACACATTCCGGTCCCCGGTTGTTGCCGTCCAGAATGGACCCGTCTTTGCAGCAATAATACCTGATCTAACTCTCATGAATGACGGATCAGTGCACATGCGATGCCTGGAGCTGGATGTCAAAAAGAACAGGTCCGGTCCTGTTATTGGCTTTGGACTCACGCTTTCACGACCGAGAGAACACACCTATTTTGAACATATTCCGTCGTTGACCATCGGGATGAGTCAGGGCGCTCAGCTTCGCTATGGTTACTTCGTTCATATCAACTCACAGGCTCCACCGCGCTGGGGCATCCGGGAGGTCGTCAGGTTTCTGTGGGCGCAACACGGGCACTCTGCCTTCCAGAATTTCCGGAAGACCGGCTATTCGGCTGCTCTCGACGATCAGGCGATTACGTCTTTCGATCGCGGATTGTCGACTGGATGGTTGAGTCACAAGATGGGTGGGGAGACGGTTGGCGGCTTCAATACGGCCAACAAGTTTGGCGGACCGACATTCACGCAATGGACACAGGATCTCCGCACCGGATATGGTATGTATCTATGGGGAGAGGCGCTGGGTAAGGACGAATGGAAAACCAAAGCTGTGCAGCAGTTGGCCGCTGTGTTTCAAGCGCCTAGAAAAAAGGGGTTCTTTCCCTGCGTGGTAAGAAAGGACGGCACATGGCAGGCAGATCTTGCCTTTGCAGGTAAGGGCGACAAGGCATACAGCACATATCACCAATCGTGGACATGCTACTGGCTGTTGCAGTGGAAGAAGTACCTGCTGCCCGATGATGAGCGCATTCTACCTTTCTGTACATCCTACGCAGACAGCCTTATTCAAGCGCAATTGCCCTCGGGCGCCTTTCCCGCATGGATTGACGTTGCAAGCCTGTCCAACGTGAACGATCTCGCGGAAAGTGCTATGACAGCAGGAAGCGCCCGCTTCCTGGCGGAGTTGTCCGGAGTTACGCGTAATCCGAAGTATCTGTCGGCGGCAACAAGTGCTGCAGCATTCATTGAGAGAGAGGTCCTGCCGCAACACAAGTGGTTCGACTTTGAGACATTCTATTCCTGTTCTCCGAAGGTGCCAGGATTCTTTGACGGCAATACAGGGCAGCAGCCACAGAACACACTCAGCATGCAATCCGCCGCGGACATGTTCCTGTGTCTTCATAAATTATCGGGAGATCCCAAATACAAGGAGCTTGCACTCGGAATGGTCGATTACCTGTGTCTCTATCAGCAGGTGTGGAGCCCGAAATGGATGTCGATAAATGCGTTTGGTGGATTCGGTGCGCAGAATTGCGACGGAGAGTGGAGTGACGCCCGGCAGTCCATCTTCGCGTGTACGTTGGCCGACTTTTACGATATCACAGGCGAGCCAGAGTACCTGGAGCGCGCCATCGCGGCGGCGTGGGCAACGTTTCCGCTTGGCGACAACGAAAACTGGGCACACTGGGGCGATGGGAAAAGCGGAGGTGGCAGTACGGGAATGAACTGGGGATTCGGCAGTGCGCTTGTTTCGTGCCGGATGTTGATTGACCGATACGGCGGCATTCATGTCAATGGGGCTGTCAGTCAGGGGTTTGGAGTGGATGCGGTGGCTGTGGAGAAGGTAGTTGTAACGCCGGTTGCGATAGATCTGACCGTCCACCAGGCAATTCCAGCATGCGAGCTCAAGGCCACCACCCTCAAGTGCCGGAATCTCCCCGCCGGTCGAAATTACGCTGTCCGGCTCAACGGCCGGGCTGCTGGCATGTTTTCTTCTGCAGCATTACTGAAAGGCGTGCAAGTCAATCTGCCCTGAACGTGCGCTCTGGAAAGAGAGGACATTGTGAAAATAAGGAATCTGGATTTCGAATGTTATTTCGGGGCCGTAAAGCGACAAGCTGAGTATCAGGAGGAATGGCTCAAGACTGGCTATGCGCCGCGAGGTTTCTATCTGAAGGACTTCTGCCTCATCAGGGAAGGGGATGAATGGCATCTGTTTCACATTGCCGGTACGCCGGGCGTTTCATGTGGTCTGCCTGGCAATGAGATCTGGTTTGGGCACGCCACCACGAAGGACTTCTGTACGTGGACTACGCACGTTCCCTGTTTCTACATAGATCCCGCTGGTTGGGATCGCGGGCATGTATTTGCGCCTTATGTCATCAAACATAGCGGACAGTTCTGGATGTTCTATACGGGGTGTTCGGTGGAAAATACCCAACGTATTGGCGTGGCAGTGTCGAAGGATCTCTTCAAGTGGTCAAGGGCATCACAACATCCTGTGATTCGACCGGAGGAATATCTGTGGGCCTTCTGTCCAACTGCCGGTGGTTCGGCTTGCCGTGACCCGCACGTCTGCCGGGTCGCTGATGAGTTTGTGATGTTCTATACAGCAGTGACGAACGAGGGGCGTGGTTGCGTGGGGCGAGCCACATCTTCAAATCTGCTCGATTGGAAGGATGGCGGCCCGGTCTACATGGCCCCGGCCCTCGCCCACTGTGAATCCAGCAACATGCAGCAACTCGGGGACGAATTCCTGTTGTTCTTCGGTGGGCATTACGAGTACTGGAGCTATGTGGTTTCCGACAATCCTACGCGCTGGCCGGATCAGGAACCGATTCCCTTGAAGAAGGGTGTCACTGCCATGGAAGTCGTGGTGAAGAACGACAAGCGGTGGCTTGTCGCGTATTTCAAGATGGACTCCTATCGCCTGTTTCTGGGGATTCTCGATTGGTCTGCAGCAACGCCATCCATTGAGGAGGTGGCTGGCGCGGAGGCGCTGCATGAGTTTGGTTCGGGAACGGGTCTCCGGAAAGATTGACAGTGTGCGGTTATTGAAGCCGGGCAGTCTTCTTCCATGATGTTTCTGATCCCAGAAAATACAGGACAGCATGTTTTGCCGGTAACTCAACATCAAATGTAATGGCATTTGTTGCAACGGTTGTATCGGTATAGACATCATAAACATCTGTACGTTCCGGCAGTCGAATGCGGCGCACACCGGCGTTCACTACATAAAGCGACAAGAACGATTTGTTGGCATACAAAATATCGTTCTGGTCATTGTAGACATGTACGCCCGCCCTCTCTGCCATGCCGCGCAGAACTGAAGCGGGTAATGTCGGTGCAGCGGAGTAGTAGACATCGACCCCGTTAATGTTCTTCAGCACAAGTCCCGGAACATCGTGCCCTTGCAGCATTCCAAGCACGGCGGCAGCGGGGTCGTTCGGATATAACAGAGGACCAATGGTATTCTTGGAACCATAAATGGAATCGGCCTTTCCGGGATGAAGTATGTCGGCACCTTCCTTAGTAAATTGAACAAAGAGAGAACCTGCTTTGTCCGTCATTTCCATGTTGATGCCTGTCAGTTCAGTACAACCCCTTACGTCCAGGGAGTTTTCCCCGGCAAACCCGGCGCCATACAGCCAGAGGCATGCTTTCGCGCCACGCCGTTGCAGGCGGGAGATAGCCTGTTTCTGCCTGTCGCCTACATGAAAAGCATTCAGAAAGATGTACAGTTTGTAAGGCCGGGCAAGATCAATGTCGTTCAGAAATACCCAGTCAAAAGGAGCGCCCATTTGCCCGAGTTGCAAAGTCTGGTCATACATTAGCGGTAACATCAGCGTTTTCTGCAGCCCTGTGTAAAAAATGCTTGTTTCATCCACAACCACGGCAATGTCGGAGCTCTCCGATCGATCGAAGTGAATACTGTTCTCGCCTATCGCGTTTAACTTCTTGATGACGTTCATGAACTGTGGCTCGTCATACCATCCGCCGCCCATATCGAACCACCAACCGCCCCATCCGCGTGTAATCATGTTCCCAAGTTCGCGCAACTGTACCGCTTCAGATTCACGGAGAGTAGAGATCCGGCGATAATCCTCCTGGTCGGCGTTCAGGTGTGTGCGGTAGTCGTTCTCATTCATGTAGTACTTGCCGTGCAGTCGAATAGCGTCTGTTGCATTCTGGCCGAGGCTGTAACCTATTTCCAGCTGGCGAAATGCGTACGAGCTGGGCGCAGTGAAAAAGTCGATGTCCGGGCACTCAAGCAGCTTGTGCAATGCAAGGTGTCCGTTATCCTGCATCCAGTTATCCGCATACGAGAAGAACATGTAGCCATAGAATACTCCAACCAGTTGTTCTCCATTCGTTGCCTGTTTTGCGGTGTGTGCCAGGACCTTGATAATGTCAGTTACGTTTTCGCAGTAGAAAGCGTAGAAATCGATCACTTGTCTGCGAATCGCAGGGTCACGCCAGACAAACGAATCAGATGCCTGCCGTTCCGGTCTTGCCGGGATCTGTGCCGTGGCCAGTGTTACAGCAGAGTCGTTCCATGCATCCTTTAGCGCATCATCAGTGCGATACTTGTCTGCGAGCCACTTGTGGAACGCGAGAATCATCGGCTCACTGTAGTCCATCAGGTCACTCAGACCATCGCTGGACCCCGTGGAACTCCAATAGAACCATTCTTCCCACATCCCGGAGGCGATGTGATAGCCAATCACGCGATCCGCATACCATTGCTTTCTGACATGCTCGATAAACTGCCGGAGGTTATGCGATGAAGCCTGCCGATACTCCTCTGATGCCCAGGACGGAAATTGTTTCTTTCTGCCGATGGTTCTTTCCGTGGAACCGTCGTCCCACTTCACCAACTGGTCGGGATGCTGGTCATCCCACCATGGAGGAGAGCACATATAGACGCGGGGAAAAACATAAGCTTCTGGATTGGCTTCCAGAATCAATTGCATCTTCTTGTCCATGTCGCTGAAATCATATTGGTCCGGACCTAGCCATGCGGTGGGTTGTCCAAAGAACACCGAGAAGTCTGCCGTGACACTCAATGATGCCAGATCAACGCCCGCCTTGCCAAATGACTCATAATGTTTCTTCGCGGGGTTGTAAGTCATGTATGTCATTCCGGCATTGGGTGTGCCGTTAATGAAGAGGGTGGGTGCGCCGTTGTGCATCCGGATGTCCGCTCTGGGCAAAGCATTAATCTGAGTTCCTGTGTCCATGGCTATTTCCTTTGTGATGACAGTCTCCCGGAAGAGAATGTTCTTACGCAAAATCCAGGGATTAAGAGATCGTCTTGACCTTCATCCACCTGCCTGTTTTCGATGAGGCGTAGGCGGCCTCCATAATTGCCACGCTGCCAAGAATTGCATCGAGATCGGCCTGCAGTTCAGTGTCCGGAATCTCGCCTTTGATAACGGCGACAAGCCGGTCTACAGTGGTAGGTCGTCCCGGCGCAGGGGTGACCGTGACCGGTTGATTGTCCGGCGATCCGACAACGTAGTCTTTGCCATTGTGCCAAAGCGACTTCTCTGAGCCCACTATTTCCAGCCCGCCAATGCCGCCGGTTTGAGTCCACGCGGATTCAACGGTTCCCAGCACGCCTGATGCAAAGCGTAGATGTGCAATTCCAAAGTCGTCGGTGGCCGGATAAACGCCAGACTCGTTACGGATTGTTGCCCAGACTTCAGTGACAGGTCCGAACAATGTCCTTAGCAGGTGTAAGGCATGTGTGCCCAGATCCATGAATGCGCCGCCTCCGGATAACGCGGGATTGGAAAACCATTGCAGGTCCGGATTGTCGAACCAACGGCCGTATGCCGCGTGGTGCGAAATGCGGCATTTGACCCGCGTAACGCTGCCGAGGGCCTTGTCTGCCAGCATCTTCGCAACGGCCTGCATGTCGCCGTAGAAGGGCTGTCCATAGCCGCAGAACAATTTCACAGGATGCTTCTTCAATAGAGTGGCAACCTTCTGGGCATCCTTCACGCTAGCCGTCAAAGGTTTCTCACAGAAAATCGGCCTGCCAGCCGGCAGCGCCTTTTTCAACAGAGGCCAATGGCGGGTATTCTCGGCGCAGATCAGGAATCCGTCCACGTTCGTATCGGCGAGCAGCTTATTCAGGTTCGGGATGTAGTTCGTCTTATACTCGGTCGCGTAACGGCGGCCGCGGTCGGGTACGTCGTCCCAGATCGCATACACCTGCCTGCCATCCGTTCCTTTGATGATATTGTCCAGGAAAGCTCTGGTGTGAATATGGGCGGTTGACAGTACTGCAATTCTGGTAATCGTCATTGTGTGTCCTTTCTTCCCGCAAAACCTGGTCCACTTGATACGCACATCGTGCGTAGCTTGCAAGTGGATTCAACGCACAACCATCCGTCAGCCGACGGATACGGCAGGAGTCTGAATGTCGCCCCCGGCGCCGCAAGGGTGCTGGGAGGCCCATAACGCAGCCTGACTCCATTACGGGCGCATCTGCGATTAGGTGCAGTGTGTTTCGCCTTTGTCCCGACGCGCCGGG
>JBAXMA010000103.1:0-8834 GCA_037134535.1 bacterium | reverse complement strand
CAACATTCTATTGCTGCTTCGTTCGATGCCCACCAAATGAATTTGACCAGTCTTTTGAAACCTTCAGGTAGTAGACGGTATTGGTATCATTGTAGAACAAGAATGAATCAAGGCTGAAAGCGTCGCCTTCAGAATCGAGATTTGGGACGCACGAATCAAGATGGGGAGCATTGCCTTGTGCTATCACAGCTTGCGGGTGTTCCATCACAGCCACATATTCTGGTGACCCAATGAAGAAGGAACCGCCCCTGTATCCCATCGCAAGCCCAGCCGATGTTGCCAAAGTGTTAAAGCAGTCGTAGATTGAACATTCTCTCATGTAGACATCCAACCGCTGTGGCTCATTGAAGCCTTCCGGGAACCTTACGATGGCATCGAAGCCATCCAGCGAACTGTTCTGTTCGTAGAGCTTGTGGTTGCCTTTACGAAAGAGACCGGATACGGCTGCGTGAAACGTCATGCCTCGCAGGTCAACCTCATGGAGCTTCGTCGTTTTCAGGCTCTTGTCAAACTCGCTAAGGGATTCTTTGCCAGAGCGTTGATTGGATACACAGCCGATGAGTAGCAGAAGGGCAAGGCAAGGAGCGATGACAAGCGTCTTTCTCATAGCGGCATCATAGCGACCCCGGCTCGATTCCGAAAGGCAAAAACGTGTTGCCGGGAAACTTGGGCATTGCTCCCGGATTGCCACGGGACTACAGTCCGGCTGTGGAGCGTTTGCTCTTGGGACGGGGATGAAGCGTATGGAAACTCAGAACAAAGGACAGAATCGGAGGCATATCGTACTCGCAACGGGCATCGCCATTATTGCTGGCTTTGCCGCTATTGCCGCAGTTGTTTCTACAGCAATAGTCTTCTTGACATATTTGCAGGTCGGGTCACCTACGCCTGCATGGGTATTCGGAGTCCTTCTTCTTGCCTGCGGGTTTGGCTTTGTCTGTGCCTTCCTTGTGGGTCGATATGCACATGCCAATTTCAAGAATCTTGGGAACGGAAACTTAACAGGCACCACAATGACTCCGGGTGTTCGCTCCTTGTTGATTGCCCATGCCGCACCATTGGCAATTCTATTGCTTCAGTTGTGGCTCCTTGCCCCGATATGCGAGACGACGTTTGATTCTCCCGGCGGACGTTTTCCGTGGCATACAGACGTAATGTTTCGCATCTCGTATTGGATGCGATGCTACTGGTTCCTTGCCGTGCCGAGCATAGCGGCATTGTTGTGGGCTGATGTTCGGGTCTATCTACGGTTACATCGCCGTGGCAACAAGTCTGCCGCCCTTGTTTGGTTCTGGGGCATCTTTTGCTTCGTGCTCTCCATTGCTATTCTCACACTGGTGGCTTTCTTTCTACCCATCTTCAAGATGGGTGAAACGAGAACGCCCTGATAAGTCTATTCCTGCCACCATACTTGCAACCCGAAATACCCTCGCCAGAACAAGCCTCCAAAACAGCAGGCTGAAAATAGTTAAATTCATTTCCGGAGATATCATCCACCCCTGCAATATCTATGTGTACCCCACAACACGGGAGCAGAAAGATGTATAGAATTCAGACAGGACTTGAAGCAAGAAAACGGGCAATGGTGCGTGACGGACAAACAATCTCCATCACTACACCAGCCGGAGTCGCCAAAGAGTGCAGCGATATCGCCCATAGCTCACAAGAAGCCTTCATCGTCCTGACCCTCAACGCCAAAAACAAGCTCATAGACAAGCATATCGTTTCAATTGGGCTTGTTGACGCAAGTCTTGTCCACCCAAGGGAACTTTTCCGAAAAGCCATAATGGACTCAGCCAATGCCATCATAATCCTGCACAACCATCCGAGCGGTGAAGTCACGCCGTCAGCCGAGGATATTCGTATCACGAAGCAGATTGTGGAGGCTGGCAAGATTGTGGATATCAAGTTGATGGACAGCATTATCGTCGGCGTTGATGACACTAATGGCGAAGTGCGGCATTGCAGCCTGCGGGAATCCGGGCTGGTGAGTTTCTTGTGATGGAAAGGAAATACAGTATGCAGAACAGCATCAACGAAGAGAAGCAAACAGCATGGCTGAATCTCGCCAATGAGATTATGCAGAAAGCCCTGCTCAGGGACTCAATCATTACCCACGACTTGTCACCCAACTCGTACCAGACGGACGAAGCAGAACTCAAGACAGCCCGTAAGCGAGTTGCAGACCTCGGCAGGGACATAAACACGCTCTCTGGGCGACTTGCCCTTTGTGAGCGGTCTGGCGACATAGGAGCCAAGGCTCTCGGCATTGACGATGATTTGGCAAGAACAACCCTTGCTGTGCTGGCAATCGCCCGGTTGACAGAAAACGCCAGCCATGACTGCCGCTTCATTGGGCATGTCACGCAATTGGTCGGCGGGAACGCACCTGAGATATGCCTCAAAGTCAGGAACCTTTTCAAGGAATCGGGTCTGTTGTTCCCGCATGTCTGGGTTGGACGCAGTCCTGTGCTGGATACTTGTTCCGTAATGCTGACGGAATCGGCGTTCAACCGGCTTGTTTCGGGTTCGGACTCCGGGTCACGGGTGTGTGACGCCGTTGGCTTGCTCGGGGGACGATGGGATAAATAGGAAAGGAAGCAGAACATGGCAACGAATCCAGTGGCAGACTCGATAAAGGACTTGATGGTTGTGGCGTGTGTAATTGATGTGCGGGAGTTTTTGAAGGCAGTTGCTAACGCTTTGGACGAATCCACGCACACAGACGAGGCAAAACTTGTCAGGGTAATCATAGACCCGCCGGAACAGGACAATCTGAACTGACTGCAACGGGCAGGGCGATTCGCTTGGTAGTTTTCTGACACAGGGAACGGCGAGTTGTCCTGCCCTTCTATCCAGAAGGAACCTGAATATGATGACGACCACAGTAGATGCCGTGAAGCAAACCCGCATATCAGCCAAGAACTTAGGGTCACTTGCCCTTGAGAATTCCTGCGAAAGGTGTTTCTGGCTCAAGATGCGGCTGGAAAATCACCTGCCGTACCAGATTTTCCCCGGAGTTTTCTCAAGTATCGATTCCTACAGCAAGAAAATCACCAATCTGCATTACGCCAAGCACGGCAGGATTCCCGTCTGGTTCTCTGATTACGGTCAGCCCGTCAAAGTGCCGCACCACAGCAAGTTCAGGCTTACTGACAGCAATACGGGCATTCTGCTGACCGGTGTGCCGGATGAAATCCTGCATAGTGATGCCGGATACACCATTCTGGACTACAAGACCGCCAAGTTCACCGAGAATCAGGACTCGTTGCTTCCTATGTACGCCGCTCAACTCAATGCCTACAGTCTTATTGCCGAGCAGACGGGCATGGCACCTGTAATCGGGCTGGCTCTTGTGTACTACGAGCCTGTGACTGACATTGGCGAGATTGACACGCTGATTTGCCGGCAAGGTTTCGGAATGGGTTTCAATGCCCATATCCTGCCTGTACAGCGGGACAACGACCTTGTGCCTTCCCTGATGGCAAGGGCAAAGGCGATTACAGATATGGCTGTGCCGCCGGAGAGCAGGGACGGGTGCAAGGACTGTGCTGCCGTGGAAACAATGATGGGACTTGTGGGCTGTCATTCCCTTGCGGAGGTCGCCTGAAATGCTGCCGACGACCATAGACGCAATCAAGGCAATCCTGAAGGCAGACCCGACAGTCAATCCTGCCGACAGGGCTGTAATTGTCGCCTGCATCAGGAACGGGTGCAAAGTCCCAGCCACGGCTCCGGCAGTCCCGGCAGAAGTCCGTATTCTCAGGCGGCATGAAGCCGCCAAGCGGTTGGGCTGTGGGTTGCGGTGCATTGATAACTGGGCGAGAACGGGAATCCTGCACAAGGTGACATTGCCGGGACATATACGAGCCTGCGGGGTTAGATTGTCCGATGTCGAGGCATTGATTCAGGAGACAGGGAACCGTTCAGTAAAAGGGTGTATTCCGCCCAGTCATATTTCCGAGCAAAAGGGGCAATCCGGAGACCCTTCCAAAGCGTAAAGTAAAATGGTCGTTAAACTTACCAGAGGAAGCCTATGAAGAAATGTGTCATATACGCCCGATGCTCAACGAAAGACCAAGAGACTGACAATCAGGTTGCCCAACTCAAGGCTTATGCCGCCAAACAGGATTGGCAGGTTGTGGATACCGTTGTGGATGTCTGTTCCGGCGGCAAGGGCGTGAATGAGCGTCCCGGTCTTGAGAAGGTCTTCGACTTGGGACGGAAACGGCAGTTCGATGTATTGCTCTTCTGGGCTTTGGACAGATTCAGCCGTGAGGGTTCCCGCAAAACGATTGCATATCTCTCTCAACTTGATGATTACGGTGTGGATTGGCACAGCTACTCCGAGCCGTACATCTCATCACTGGGCATTTTCAAGGACGCAATCATTGCAATCCTGAGTGCATTGGCGAAGCAGGAGAAGGTGCGTATCAGTGAACGCACCAAAGCCGGTCTGGAAAGGACTCGCAGGGTGAATGGGACGAAGCTGGGCAGACCGAGGACGGCTGATGTGCGTGGCAAGCAGGCGAAGGCACTCAGGAAGCAGGGATTGTCCTATGGCGAGATTGGGCAGCAGATGGGGATTTCAAGGGCAAGGGTGTGTCAGTTGATGAAGTGACCTGTCCAGCAGGTACACCTTTTGGCGTTCATCCAACTTGGAGACAAATCCCGGAAACTTCGCAGGTATCTGCGAAATTATCGCCTGCCAATCGGCTGTAACAAGCCGCTACGCCCTTCAGCCACTTCGGTCAGACATCTGACCAATGTTCAAGCAGAGCCTTTCCTGTGCCGCATACAAAGCCTGCCCTTACTTCGCTTTTACCAATTCCCTGATATTCCCGCCCTTGTTGAAGGCTCGATAAGTCATTGAGCCACGCAATAAGGAGGATGCACGATGGATACCGTCAGAACTGACTGCCAGAGCGAGTTCAGCGACCTGAAACGAGACGGAATGATGAAGTCCGTATCAGATGATGCCCCAAGCAAACTCGGCATTTTTAGGAGCGTTTACAGCCGTCAAGCGAGTGCCAGAAAGGCAATCAAGGCAAAGTGCTTGGAATGTTGCTGGCTGGAGGAAGCCGCAATCAGGGGCTGTACGGCAACGGAATGCCCTTTGTGGCACTTCAGACCGTATCAATCCAGACCCAAGCCACCCCGGCTGACAATCACATAACATCTCGATAAGTCATCAATCCAAAGAAAATCAGAAGAAAGTGAAAAAACATTCCTGTTTGGTGTGTATAGTGTGATTAGAGGGCGAAAGTTTTGTTGCTGGCTTACCGTGGGATAGCTTCCCACGGGACAAGCCACCTGAGTCCGGTCTGCCAGCAACATTCTTATCAATAAGGATTCAGAAAGGACTCAGATATTATGACAACAACACTGGAACGGCTCAGAATTCACAGGGAACACGCTGAAATTGCAGGACTGATATTCAATGACGGTGACTACTATCTGGACCACATCTGCACGGGAACAGCCGCAAGTGCTTCCATTCCCGGCACCCAAGGCATAACCAATGATGTGCCGTTAATCATTGCCACATCGCTCGTGGACAGATTCTTTGCGGAAGGCGGCAAACAGGCAGCCGGTCTGATAACCCTGTATCTGTTCTACTACCGGCAAGCCCGTAAGCAACACACCAATCAGCCGTGGGCAACCAACAGGTTTGCTTCCCAGAATGCCCACATCGGCATTTCCAAGGTGAAGGAATTGAAAGGGAAGCTCATAGAGATGGGACTGGTTGAGAATATTCGCAAGCCAAGGAAGGACGGCAAGACAGACCACTGGTATGTCAAAGTCAACTTCCTGTGGAAGAAAACCACCAGTATGAATTTCATACCAGTGGTTTCAACAGCCACCAGTATGAAATCACCACCGGTGGCTAATCCATACAGTAATGCTTTAAGTGTTAAGAGAAGTAATGCTTTAAGTGAAAAGAAAATAAAAATAAACACGGGCAATTCTTTGTCTAACCGAGATACAACACAAGAAACCACTCCAGAGGCAAGAACATCACCTGTTGAGATTTCCTGTAAGCCTGTGGATTCCATACCTGCCAAACAGCCGGTGAAAGCAAGAGTGATACAGTCATATGATGATTACCTGAAGAGTATGAAAAAGGTGATGTATGCCTTTGCAATCCCTGAACCTGAGATTATTACAATCGCAGAAACTGACAGGGTATTCTTTCAACGCAAAGGGTATCCAGTTGTTGATTGGGATGGGCAGTTGGAATTCTGGTATTCCAAACTTCACATTGCCGGGTCCAAAACATTCAGAGGACCGTATCGTGATTTAGTCCGAATGTGGGCAATCTATTGCTCTGGCTGGATGACGGTATTGCAGGAACTTCCAAGGAAAGAAGAGTTCTCGAAAGTAACACAGCAACAGGTAAAGGAACTCTGGAAGCGTATTGACAAGGACAAGAAGAGTTACATGAAGGCTGATGTCTGGTGGATATTTCCACGGTATGTTGATGAATACATTCGAGTTACGGATGACAGATTCTTGTCCTTCGCCGGGTTATTCAAGCCACAGTCGTGGTATAAGTTCCGTGGTGGTGGAGAAGTGGTCGTGATGTAGCCTTGCCTATATGTGTCCCTGCGGCTGTCCGTTACTCTGCCGGTCAGACAAAGCAGACGGGCGACACCGCAGGAACACGCCCGATTCATTATCACAATCCCCACCCGTGACTCAACATCGAACAGCCAATTGGACAAAAAGCCAGCGTGCCGGATTGCGACCCATGGTTCGTAAGAATCGTGACTCACGGCATCTTCTGCAATTCTTTACAAAAATTATTTCACTTATTTGCTCTGCTAAATCATAGCCCTTAACACGCTTCACTCTGCCTGCAAGGTGAAGTTGTAGACTTGCGGCAATACAAGAGGCTACAGGGCGGAATAGGCAGGTCCGTGGGCATCTTGGCACTGTGTTCTGGTGTGGCAGAAACAAGGTGTGATTTGGTGCGAGAGAACGGTTTGTCAGATTCAATTTCCACGGAGAGAAAGACAGGCGACATTATTTACAAAAATTATTTCACTTATTTCACCGTCCCCTGCACTTTGGCGAACACCCACAGGTAAGAGTGATTGCGGCGACTGTGCCGCTGTGCAGGACTACCGACCATGCCGCTCTGATTTCGCATCAGGACAAACAGGTCAATAGCCTCCATTCCGAGCTTCATTGCAACATTCAGCACGTCGCAATGTGCGGGACGAAAGCGTGATGTCTGAATTTCATCAGCACATTTCACCATCAACAAGCCGTCTTTCTTCAGCACCCTGTGGCAATCCTTCATGCCAGCCTCGTACAGCCCCATCATCTCATCGTAATTCTTGCCCGCCAATTCTGTCTTGTAGTGGCGTGCATAGACCGAATTCTTACCGCTGCGGGACAAGTACGGAGGGTCAAATACGCAAGCATCAACACTCTCACCGTCATACTTCAACTCCCTGAAATCCATCTTACTGATGTCTTTGCCCTGCGGCGAGATATCGGAAGCCCTGAAATCAAACTGCGTCATGTCCGTTCGCTGCCAGAATATGCCCCTGCCGTATGTGACATCGCATACGGTCATGCCCTGCCGCAGATACAACCGGGCAACATGTCCAATCAGTTCCGAGTTGTCACCGTGGACGCAGGACAACACCGGCTCGTCGGTGATAACAGGTGTTCTGCGTATAGGGCTGTACTGTTTAAGGTCGGTGATGAGCCGCCCCGTAGTCAGCGGCATCAACTTCATAGGCATCAATCGTGTAGCCAATCGCGGCAGCGGCTTTCGCCCACACTTCTAAAACTGAAGCGTTCTTCGTTTCACCTATTGTTGCCGCTACATCAACCCAGTGTTGCAACGCAGGGTCTTCGTGTTTTGACAGCAGCTTCACAGGGATGATTCCCGTGACGTTTTCAAGCATGAAGCATTTCGGCTTCAGAATGCTTGCCCAGCGAAGCAACTCAAACACGAGCTTACCCCGTGAGTCATCTAAGCCTTTCTGTTTGCCAGCCCTGCTGAACGACTGACAAGGGCTTCCGCCGCACAGGAAGTCAAGTTCACCGGGTTGCAGGCCGACTTCCCGCATCACTTGTTCGGGCAGGTCGGGCTGTGTCACATCGGCTGTGAACACCCGCACATCGGAGTCGAACCGCCCCGCATTCCTGTTCGTTCTTATCGTTTCACAGGCGGCATCGTTCAGTTCGACACAGGCTAGGGTTTTGAATCCCGCCTGCTTCAGTCCGATGTCTAGCCCTGCCGCCCCGCTGAACAACGATATCGCCGTATACTTCTCTGTCTTCATATTCTTCCTTTCCTTTACGCTACTTCCGGATTCGCTCCCGATTGTCTGATGTAGTTTCATTGTCATATTTCCTTTCTTTGCTTCAGGCGGCCTTCCGCACTTGTGACAGCAGCCTTGCATCTATCTTCCCGATGAATCTCGACATCACGGCTTGAATATCAAGAACGCATCGTTTCAGGTCGGTGACATCACCGATTGCCATCTTGTCAATGTTCAGCCTTGCCGCTTCCTTCCTCAGGGCCTTGCCGTACTTGACAGCAAATGTGATTGACGTGTCGTTTATTACCGGTGCCTCCTCCGTATTGCCGAGCAGTTCGGAAACGACTTTTGACACGATGCTTGCTGACACCTTCTTCCCGTTCGCCTTTTGCACGGCTCTGCCCCATGCGACTTTCTGCTGTTCGGGGTCATCCTTCAGACGGGTCAGCGGTCTGACCTGTGCTTCGTTTTCAGGATATGCCGTTGTCACCAATGTGGAGACGTTCTCGTAGGCGAGGTACGCATTGATGAGCCTGTCGGCCTGTGCCCTGC
>JBAXMA010000102.1:0-8868 GCA_037134535.1 bacterium | reverse complement strand
GCCTTAATTTCACGAAGGACTGGTTCCCATCCGGTTTCGACGACGGGCGAGAACATGATTACATCGACCTTCTGGGCCAGGAACGTTCGCAGCGCCTTGATCTGGTTCTCCTGCTTCTGCTGGGCGTCGGAGAACCGGAGATCAACTCCGCGCTTCTCGGCTTCAGTCTTTATGGACATTGTGTTAGCCGTTCGCCATGCGCTTTCAGCGCCGATCTGGGAATAGCCTACTACAAGCTTCTTCTTTGCCGGTGTCTTGCCTGACGCATCAGCAGCGGACTCCTTGCTTCCGTTGCACGACGTAACGCCAATTGCCACGATAACGGCCATGCCTGCAGTTACCAGCGCTCTGTATCCTGTCATGACTCTGCTCCTTTCGTTCATTTGATGATATGTAGTGATACCCGTTCTACATCGACATGACGTCTACTTTCTCTTTCTCTGAATCAGTCTCTGCAAAAGAATAAACACGAGTAATAATACTCCCACCGCGATTTTAGTCCACCACGAACTTAGTGAGCCCTGAAACGTTATAGCGGTCTGAATGATTCCAAATATGAGCACTCCCACAAGGGTGCCGGCTACGTTGCCGACACCGCCACTTAACAGGGTCCCGCCCACCACGACCGCCGCAATGGCATCTAGTTCAAGTGCGGTGGCGGCGATGGCGTTGCCCGACTGGGTGTAGATCGTGTAAACAACGCCGGCCAGAGCTGAGCAGAAACCACTTAGTGCATAGACCCCGATCTTGGTCCTTCCGATCGGAAGGCCCATGAGCCGTGCGGAAGGTTCGTGGCCGCCGAGGGCGTATACATGACGGCCGAAGGGGGTCAGACGCGAAACAAAGATTCCCGCTGCAAGAACGATCATGAAGATGATTGCAGGCAGGGGTAGTGTGAGACAATGACCCAACGGAAGGCCAAGTCCGGAAAGTTTGACATAGAGAGGTGAAGAAATAGCGATTGATTCAGTGCTGATAACCAGGCCGAGTCCACGGCAAAGGAAAAGGCCGGCCAGAGTGACCAGGAACGGCGGAAGATCGAAGAAGTGGATCAGACAGCCCATTCCAAGGCCGAACAAGGTTCCTAGCGCCAGTACGATTGCCATGGTTGCCAGCGGATCCAGGTGGAGAAGCTGCGTCATTGATGCGATCAGTATACTTGTGCAGCCGATAACTGCGCCAACGGAGAGATCGATGCCGCCGGAAAGAATGACGAATGTCAGGCCGACGGCTGTGATGCCGAGGAACGCATTGTCGGAAAGGATATTGATGAGCACCAGCGGGGAGAAAAATCCGCGGAAGGCCAGGCCTGCGGCGAGATACAGAAGCAGGCATACGATCACTGTGGCGAAGAATGGAAAGTTCTGGCGTGAGAGCTTAAGGTTCATGATGATTTCCGCCCTCCGCGCTTTGCGAACAAAGCCCTGAATCGTTCGGACTGGAGCAGACAGACTGCAATGACTACGATGGCTTTTACCACCAGTGTCACTGCTGGTGGGATGCCTTTGGCAATAATTGTTGTGGTCAGGATTGTTGTGGTAAGCGTCTGGATCAGGAGCGCCCCTATCAATGAGCCAATAAGCGTGAATCTTCCACCGGCCAGTGAGGTGCCTCCTATCGCCACGGCCAGGATTGCATCAAGTTCCATGTATAGGCCGGCATTGTTGGCGTCGGCGCCCTTGATGTCGGCGGCAATGATCAATCCGGCTATTCCAGAGCACAGGCCACAAAACGTATAGGCGATCATTTTGACCCGTCTTGCGCTGATGCCGGCATAGTAGCTGGCTGTGGGATTATTGCCCACCGCTTCAATGAACAGGCCAAGCGCCGTGGCTCTTGTTGCAATTGCCGCCACCGCCATGACTGCCAGTGCAATAAATATCGGGACTGGCAGATGAAATAGAAAGCCGCTGCCGATGACTTCGAATGCAGGATTCTCGAAGGTGATGATCTGCCCGTTTGTGATCAGTTGCGCAATACCGCGGCCGGCGACCATGAGAATCAGTGTGGCGACAATAGGTTGAATACCAAGTCGTGATACGAGAAGCCCGTTCCATGCCCCTGCGCCAACAGAAACCATCAGCGATACGACAATGATCAGTGGGATGATGCCATGCATATCCACCGCTGACAGCCAGGAATAGGGTGGCCTTGCGATCAGACCTGCTGCCATAGCCCCTGTTATGGCCATGATTGCGCCAACGGAAAGATCAATTCCTCCCGTAGCTATTACGAGGGTCATGCCCATTGCCAGCAGGACTACCGGTGCGCCGCGGTTCATCACGTCTATCAGACTGCCGAAGAGGCGGCCATCGCGGATTTCAATGTGGAAGAAGTTGGGTGTGAAGAAGAAGTTGAAGGCTATCAGCGCGGCGAATGCAAGCAACGGCCAGGTCAGAGAGCGAAGAAGGCGGCTGTTGCCACTGTGGACCGCCGGCTCATTGCCGGCTTCTGCGGTGGACTCTTCCTTGTCAGACATTGTCGTTATCCATGATTTCTCTCCTACTGCTTTCCAGCCACGGTGGCCATGATGCTGTGCATTCCGACTTGATCACCGGACAGTTCGGCTATTTTGCGACGGTCCCGCAGCACTGCGACCCGCCTGCAGCAGCGTACTACTTCCTCCAGCTCAGAAGAAATGAACAGGATTGCCATGCTCTCGCGGCTCAATGAATCCATGAGACGCATGATTTCAAACTTTGCGCCTACGTCGATTCCGCGGGTTGGCTCGTCCAGAATCAGCAGACGGGGGCGGGAGGCCATCCATCGGGCCAGCAAAACTTTCTGCTGGTTGCCGCCGCTCAGGAGTCTTATGGGTTTGTCGGCATCGGCTGTGCTGATCCGGAGGGCCTTGATGTACTCAGCGGCAATCGTCTTCTGGCGTTTGTGTGAGATCAGGCGCCAGATGCCGCGGCGTCCCTGAAGAACGAGTATGATATTCTCGCGGATAGACAGGTCTGGAATTATTCCCCCTACCTTCCGATCCTCCGAGCACAGACCGACTCCAAGGCCGATTGCCTGCGCCGGGGATCGCAGGTTGACTGTCTGGCCGCCGATTGCAAGCTTGCCGGAATCGGCATGGTCAAGGCCAAAGAGAAGGTGGGCCATCTCGGTGCGCCCGGATCCGAGCAAGCCGGCCAGTCCGAGAATTTCTCCCTCCGCGATCTGCAGGTCAAATGGCTGAAGTGAACCGGTTTTGCCAAGTTGCGTAGTCTGAAGATAGGTTTTAGATTCAGGTGCGGAGACTTGCTCTCTCGTGTGCTCGGAGAGGGTTTTAACCTCCTCGATATCCTTTCCCATCATGCGGGCAATAAGTTCCAGGCGGGGGAGACAGGCTGTCTCAAAGTTACCGACGAACCTGCCGTTGCGCAGGACACTGATGCGGTCAGCAATTTCGTATACCTGCTCAATGAAGTGAGTCACAAAGATTATTGCCAGACCCTCACTTTGCAGTTTCCGCATTGCTGAAAAAAGGCGCTGAACTTCCGGGACGTCAAGGCTGGAAGTTGGCTCGTCCAGCACCAGGACCTTGGCCTTGACGTCCAGTGCGCGCGCAATGGCAACCATCTGCTGGACGGCAATAGAGAAAGAGGCGAGGGGTTGGTTCACATCGATATCAAGGTCCAGCCAGCGCAATGCCTCGTGTGACCGCCTGTTGATTGTTTTCCAGTCGATGCAGCCCCAGCGTTTCGGTTCGCGGCCGAGAAATATGTTTTCCGCTACGGATAGCCCCGGGATGAGGTTGACCTCCTGATAGACGGTACTTATGCCGACATGCTGGGCCTCCTTCGGATTCCGCATATTGATTGGGGCCCCATCAAGGAGAATCTCTCCGCCATCACGGGTGTAGACGCCGGTCAGCACCTTGATCAGGGTTGACTTGCCGGCGCCATTCTCGCCCATGAGCGCGTGAATCTGACCTTTGCCGATGTCGAAAGAGACATCATCCAGGGCAAGGACGCCGGGAAAACGTTTTGTGACATTCTTAAAGCTGAGGTAGTTGATATTTGCCATCGGGATTCGGTTCACATATATGTGTCGCTGATCTGCTGCGCGGCCTTTAGGGAATTGTCAAAGATTGAAGTGCCTTGATCTTTCCAGCCAGCACATCCAGCGGCGGTCCTTTGAGGCGGCCCTGACCGAACGCACCGTCGCCGCGGGCCGGGTCGTCGCCGAGATCATCAGCCACCATCACGCGGGTGGAAAGTTCACGCAGGGTCAGGCCGGTGTCGCCGAAGTCCTTCATCCAGTCCAGTGTCTGCGCGTGGAGTTTCTCGCGTATGTTCTTGTACTTGGGGTCGTCAAACAGGTTGGTCATCTCGCGTGGATCGGTATCATGGTCATATAGGCAAGCGTACCTTTTACGGCCGACATAGAGGGCATCCGGTCCGATCTCTTTCTCAGACACGTCGCACGCATAGGTGTAGCGTCGTGTGTAGACTCCGCGCCAGTTACCGGAGAAATGAAAGAGTGGCACTGATTCTGCAGCATCATCCTTCCCGGCAGTGATATCCGCAGCAAGGTCGCGTCCCTGACATGTTTTCGGAACCTTGAGACCCATCAGGCCCAAAATGGTGGGCATGATGTCGAGTGAACCAAACAGGAGTTCGCTTACACGCGGCTTGAGACGGGCTGGCCACCTGATAAGCATCGGAACGCGTATTGACTCTATCTCCGGTACGCTCTTGTTGTAAGGCCACCCGTGAGACATCAGCATATCGCCATGGTCCGAGGTGTAGACGACAATGGTATTGTCAGCCAGTCCCAATGACTTCAGTTGCTGTTCAAGTTCGCCGAATGGCTTGTCAAGACTGGTGCACATAGCCATGTGGCCCTTGTAAATCTTGCGATTACGAGGTGTGTCATCGACGTTTGGACGAAGCGTGAGTTTACTCTGGTCGTAGAGCTGCAGAAGGTCACTAGGCGCGTCGTAACCAGCCTGGCCATGCCAATTGTGTGGCGGATGCCAGGACAGAAATAGCGCGAACGGCTTATCGGCGTTATCGCCGACAAATTTCATGGCCTGACGGGTTTGCGCGTAGGGCTCCCAGTCTCCGTAGTTCTTCCGCTTGCCGTCTTGATCCCAATAGAAAGCACCCTTGGCGTCAAAGGAAAGAGTGCAGTTGTTTGAGAGGAAGTCGTGATCGAAGCCGTAGCGATATGGGCCCGGCGGTATGGGCCGGTTACGGTCGCCGCCGTAAATGTGCCACTTGCCGAAGTAACCGAGCCGGTAGCCGGCATCACGGAGGACTTCACCGAAGTAGTTTCCGTTGCCGGGGACGATCCGCACGTCATTCTTGAATGCGCCGCAGCGGAGAGGATGCTGACCCGTAAGCAGGATGCCGCGATAGGGCGTACAAACAGGCTGGTTGGATATGCAGTGATTGAATCGCACTCCCTCCTTTGCGAAGGCGTCAATATTGGGCGTAATGATGTCCTTGTTGCCGTAACAACCAAGCATGTCGAACGACTGCTGGTCGCTAAACACAAATACCAGATTGGGCATCCTGCCTTTAGCTGCGACTGGGGGCAGGGGAACTGTCTGGGCGTCGGCCCGGCCGCGGAGCGATAGTATTACGCCTGCCGCAGCCAAGCCGGTCTGCTTTAGAAAGTCACGCCGAGTTCTAGGAAACATGTTTTGTTTTCCGGTAGTCTTCAATCCTTGAACATTACAGCACTGCCCTGCTTTTTGCCGTGGCTATCCTCAGGGTTTCTTCTCCGATGGCGCGGAGTAGATTGTGATTGCCGGGGCGCCGGCCACGAGATCCTTGATTGACGGGCCGAAAGCCTTGAAGTGCGGCATAGCGAAATGGGCATCGATAGCGGCCTGGTCTTTCCATTCCTCAAAGAAGAAGAACGCGGTCTTGTCGTACGGATCCTGGTAGAGCGTGTAGCTGATGCAACCTGGTTCTGCCCTCGATGCCGCGATGATAGTTTTGGCGGCGGCTGCAAATTCATCGACCTTGTCAGCTTTGATGCTCAACTTCGCGCCGATGAGCTTCTTGCCCGTATCGGTAGCGGATGAGTTCTTGCTTACCGCGCAGCCAACCATTGTCATTGCCATGGCCAATGTACCCAGCAGTATTCCATTCATAATGCCCCTCCGATAGTTATCGTTGTTCTTTGCTGCGCCCGCCGGCGTCAGCCGACATCAAGGGCAGCGATAGATTGCCTCCAATAGAGCAGAGGCGATGGGCGGAGTCAAGTGTGACAAGACCCCGTTGCGAGTTATCATCGCGCTTGATCTTCAGGTGTCTCTGGTGCAGCATCCCTGACATGACTATTGCTGTGGTTGTGAGTGTTTGAGATCGTCTGTTCGATATCAACGCGGGGGCAAATGAAAAAGATCAGGTTGGCAATCATCGGTTGTGGTGGAATGGGTGGCGCTCACACGTATTGGCTCAAAAGTAATCCGGACGTGCAGATTGTCGGTCTTGTGGATCTGACTACGGAAATCCTGCGTACATTTGCCGACCGTACACTGAGCGATTACCAGACCGCACCTGCGATGTTCACCGACTGTGCGGCGATGTATAGAGAGGTTAAACCTGATGCCGTTGTGATCGCCACGCCACACACTCTTCATTTTGAGCAGGGCATGCAGGCCCTGAAAGCCGGATGCCATGTGCTGATGGAAAAACCCATGGTTACTTCCGCTGCCCACGCGTACAAACTCGCGGCCGAAGTCAAGAAGAGGAAGAAGGTCTTTGTCATTGGCTACAATACTCCATGCACGCCGGAATTCTTCTATACGCGCGATGTCATCCGCAAGAAGACTCTTGGACGGCTTGAATTGGTAAGCGGTTATCTTGCTCAGGGCTGGCTGAAGGCTACGATCGGACTATGGCGGCAAAATCCATCGCTCTCCGGCGGTGGTCAGGCCTATGACAGCGGAGCTCATATTCTCAACAGTCTCTGCTGGTCTGTAGAGTCGGACATTTCCGAGGTCTTTGCCTTTGTGGACAACCACGGCTCGTCTGTCGATATAAACTCATCGATTAATGTCCGCTTCGCTAATGGCGTTCTGGCCTCGATTATTATCAGCGGCAACTGCCCGGCGGACGGTGCTTCAATGCACTTTATGTTTGAAAACGGCCGCATCGACATCGACGGATGGAGTGGTTCGTGGATCAATGTGTTTCATGGCAATCAGAAACTGAAGTACCCGTCGATTCCCGGCGGGTCTCAGCCTCCTGATGTAAACTTCATTGATGCCATCCGTGGCCGCGCGGAACCGCGGACCACCCCTGCTAACGGTATCGTCCAGTCTGAACTCATGGACGCGATCTACGAATCGGCCCGGACCGGCAAGCCATCGCGGCCGAAGCGGTAGTCTCAATAATGGATAAGAATGACTGGCGTTCGCCGCTCGTTGTCGAGATGCCACCGAGCTGTCCCAGAGGTGGAATACCGGCACTGGTGAGTAGCTTATCTCATCTCGGAGTAATCGTCATAATGACTGCAACTATTGTTTGTTCTACAGGGAACCATGTGGATGCTACGAATGCTGGAGAAAGTCGGCCACCGCCGGCTCATGAGACTGCGGCAGGCTGGAAGAAGTTCGAAGGCAATCCTGTAATGGGCGGCAAATACGGGACATGCTTCGACGTTTCTGTTCTGCGAGAGGGCGGCTCTTACCGGATGTGGCTGTCATGGCGGCCGAAACAAGCGGTAGCGCTGGTAGAGAGCAAGGACGGCATTCATTGGAGTGAGCCACCACAAGTTGTGCTCGGGTCACGTCCGGAAACAGGCTGGGAGGATGATATTAACAGGCCAGTGGTCCTGAAGCGTGATGATGGCTATCACATGTGGTACACAGGTCAGGCGAAGGGACGATCGGCTATCGGCTACGCCACCAGCACGAATGGCGTGACGTGGAAGCGGATGAGTGAAAAGCCTGTCCTGTCACCAGAGGAACCGTGGGAAAAAGTTGCGGTGATGTGTCCGCACGTGTTGTGGGATGCCGGTGCGAAGCTCTTCCGAATGTGGTATTCCGGCGGCGAACAGAACGAGCCGAACGCCATCGGCTATGCCACGAGCCCGGACGGGCTGGTGTGGACAAAGCACGATACTAATCCGGTCTTGGCGCCCGATCCGCAGAGTTTCTGGGAACAGCACAAAGTAACGGCATGTCATGTGGAGCGGCTGGGGGACTGGCATGTCATGTTTTATATAGGGTTCCGCGACGAGGACCACGCACAGATCGGCCTGGCACGTTCGCGAGACGGCATCACCGGCTGGCAGCGGCATCCCGCTAATCCCGTCGTGCGGCCGGGTGTGAACAAGTGGGATCACGACGCTTGTTACAAACCTTGCGCGATCTATGACGGCTCGAAGTGGCTGCTCTGGTACAACGGGCGCCATGATTCACTCGAACAGATTGGTGTCGTCCTGCACGAGGGTGAAGACCTTGGGTTTAGGTGACTTGACTCTATCATCTGTGACTTTCCCGGGGAATGGCTGGCAAGGAGTGGAGAAGAGCACTGCATACGGCTGTACCTCTTCGCTTTATTGACCAACGTCAACTTGCGGATTTGTTTCTTTCCGGCGATATATAAGTGGTTGTCGTCACCCTTGACTGTGATACGATTTTGCTGACGGTGTAGTCGAGTTGCCCACATCGGTCGCAGGTGTAGATCATATGTTGATGTACGCGAGGTGATATTATGTCTGAGAACAATGTCATGACTTGTACCATATCACGTTACCTTCTTCATCGCCTGGAGGAGGCTGGTATTCGGCACCTCTTCGGAGTGCCCGGCGACTATGTCCTGGATTTTCTCGATGATGTGATTGCCAGCCCGATCAAGTGGGTTGGTACCTGCAATGAGTTGAATGCCGGCTACGCTGCCGACGGTTACGCCCGCC
>JBAXMA010000101.1:0-8873 GCA_037134535.1 bacterium | reverse complement strand
GTCACTCTCCTCAGCCCGCCCGAGCTGCTTGAACAATTGGCCGGCCTCAAACAGACACTGCGGAACAATGGCGGCATCGTCAAAGAGAACCGCAACGCTCATGAAGTACTTTGCGGCTTCGTCGTTATTTCCCCGGGCTTTCATGAGTCTGCCGATTCCGAAATATGACTTCATCCGTATGGCAAAAGCCCCGTCCGAAGACGCCATTTTAGCGGCTTCTTCAAAATGTTTCATGGCTCCGTCATAGTCCTTATCCAGCAATTCGATTTCGCCCAGGCGCCAGGCTGCCTCCGGTCTGCCGTCATACTCACCCTGAATAGCAAGCGCCTTGACAAGCACCACACGGGCGTCAGCAGTCCTGCCCTGCTCCATCAGTGCGCGCCCCGCCAGGCAGAATCCCGACTGCTTCCACGCTCCGGTGTCGGCGCGCGTCGCCAGAGCCATCGCGGCATCAGCGGCCTTTCCATACTCGCGCTTGCCAAGATGGTATTCAGCCAGCCAGCTGAGAATGGGCAGAGGTACTTTGTCGCCTGCCGGTGATGCGACAAGCGGAATAAGCAAGCCGGCAGACTCGTCAGACTTCCCGGTCTTCTGCAGTACAATCGCTAACTGAAGCTGCACTCGCCGTTCCAGTTCCGGCTCCGGCTTGGCGACCAGAGCCCTGCGCAGCTCAGCCTCGGCATCCTGACTCTTGCCGCTTCCGTCAAGCAGCACACCGAGCCAATACCTGGATTCAACAGCAAACCGTGACACCCCGTTCTTGTCGAGCAGTTCCCTGAGAGACGCCATGGCCTGATCATCTCTTTGCAGAACAATTTCGCCCATGGCCTTCTGATATCTCGCCTCCTCTGCCAGTGGACTTGCCTGGTATTTCTGGATCAAAAGCCCGAAGTCACGTACGGATTCTTCCTGCTTGCCAGCCCTGCCTCTCGACGCAGCTGCGGCAAAAAGTGCCTGAGCCGCAACGTCATTCGTGGGATAACGGAATGCCACATCACTGAACACTTCAGCAGCCGGAAGGTATTCCTCCCGTTTCTGTAGAAGATGACCAAGCCGATACCCGGCATCAGGTGCCAGATCTGAATCCGAACACTTCTGCATGATAAGCCGGTAATACTGGATGGCACCCTCTTCATCCTTTAATGCCAGATACGATTCTGCCAGCAGCCAGTACAGATCCTTAAGATTGGCCGCATCTGAAGTCAGTGCCTTTGCCTCCCTGACTGTTTCGCTGAACATGTTCGCCTTGAACAGCGACAAAACTCTTTCATAAGCCGCTGGTGATGCATATCTGCCGCCCGGGAACTTCTCAAGCAGTGTGGCGTAGGTCACAGCTGCATCAGCGGGCTTGATCAATTGCCTCTGACAATTGGCCTTCAGGTAGAGCAATTCCTCAATCCTGCTGGTTTCATTGGAAGATGGTACTGCCATCGCAACCTCAACAAGGCGCAGCGCGTCAGCAGGCATTTTCGAATGATATAGAGCCCATGCGCGCGGAAGTCTCGCCTCCGCGATACGTGAATCTGCCGGATAGAGTTCAAAGAGTTTATCAAAAGCCTCTGCGCTCCGGGAGTACGCTTTATCCTGAAAATAGACACTCGCAATCTGGAACCACGCTTCCGCGCCAACCCGCGGTGTTGCGGGTTTAGCAGCCGCACTCCGGTAAAGCTCGATGGCCTTCTCGCTGCCACCCGGTTCGGCAGCCTTCAAACCGCCAAGTGCCAAAAGTGAATACGTGTAGAGAGAGGTGCCGGCGTAATCGCTGATAATCCTGCCATAGGATATCGCAGCTGCGTCTTTCCTGGCTGCCTTGCTGAGCGCGGCACCCTGGAGAAACAATGCGGATGCCGCAATGTCCGGTGGCGGTTTGGCCGCCAGAGTGGCATCCAGCAGTTCAAATAGTTCCGTAGTTTTGTTCGCTCCATCAAGTATTTCAGCTCTACGCAGGGCCGCCTTGAAACGGAACGGGCTTGAGGGATATGTTGCTTCAACGTTCGCGAAATACTCAACAGCTTTAGCCATCCTCTTCATCTGGCGGTAACTCTCACCCACTCTATAGGTTACCTCGGCGGATCTGGGCTGGTTTGTTGTGCTGGCAAGCACTGCGCTGTATTCACGGACGGCAAGCTCATACATACCGCGGTCATAGAGCCCGTCCGCAAGCTGGACCTGGTCACCAATGCTGATCTCGCCGGAAGCGGTCAAGACTCCGGCGACACTGGCAACAAGGGCAGCTATTACGAACCGGCAGTTCATTTGCCCGTCTTTTCTTCAGGACTGATGGCAAAAGAGATGTTCCAGATATCACTGCCGCGGCAGAGATCCAGAACATGAATCAGTTTCTGGTAAGAAGTATCCCTGTCTCCCCTGATCAACACCGGTTGCCCCGGGAAACCAGTTTTGGGATCCACCAGCTGTTTCAGCAGCACCATCAATTCGGCATCGTTGAGCACACGGCTATTGACGGTCATCTCGCCGGTCTTTTTTAGATTGATAATGATCTCACCCGGCAGTCGCTTTGAATCAGCTTTCGTGTTGTCAGCGGTGGGCAGCTTGATATCTATCTCTGCTTCCCATTGCATGTAGATCTGCAGCGTAATGAAGAAGCAGAGCAGGAAAAGCATGATATCTACAAGCGGCGCAATCTGGAATCCCACGGTATCGGGCTTGTACCTTCCACGGAAATTCATGGTCACTTCCCTTTCAAGAACGCCGTCAGAACTTCACTGGATGCAGATTCAAGCCTGGATACCAGGCGTGAAGACCGACTGCGGAAGAAACCATAAAATGCCATGGCAGGTATGCCAATCATGAGTCCGCCGGCCGTGGCAAACAACGCCTCGGCAACACCCGAAGCAAGCATCAACGGCTTCGCCTTTGCCGCATCAAGCGCCACAGCATTGAATGCTGTGAACATTCCGAACACCGAGCCGAGCAATCCCACCATGGGTGAGAGAATGGCAAGGTCCAGAAGGAATTGCGGCTGGATCTGAATTTCCACGCCCTGCCGGGTACCTTCAGCTTCGATGACCTCCTTCAGCATGAGGGTTTCCTGCTTCGGAACGTTCTCGACGTAGTCAACACCGGAAAGGACTACTTCACCGAGCGGACACGGCTTCTCCAGACACATCTCACGGACTTCCGCCCACGAACCGGTCGAGACTTTAGCAACTACTTTCCGCAAAAACGCACGCGGCGCCACCTGAATCTCGCGCATTACATAGAAGCAGTACATAATGAGCGCAACGCCAAGCACTGACATCGCGGCAAGTACATACATCATTTTGCCACCACGCTCGAAGACGTAGCCGAGCGTCAGCTGCTTGATCGCCTCCGGTTCAACCGTTGGCGCTGCCCATGCGAGCATGCTGCCAAGTGTCATGAGTATCAACACCACTAACCCTGTCTTACTTCTCGTCGACATATCGCTCTCCTTTTCTATCAGGTAATCCAGCCCAACGTCGTTGTTCAACTATCATTCAAACTGCCTTGAAGGTCAAATTCAACGGAATAATAAATTCACCGGTAAAGCCGGCCAGTTGACCGGTATTTAACACCAAGCAGCTTGGACACAGTCCGGTCAATAGACTTCCGCTCCACAGCAATTACCTTGCGAGCCAGACGGCAGCGCGATTCTATTGCCTTCAGATTGAGCCCGCCAGGTGCACCAAGATGTGTTTTCGCGGCGACTGCCTGACATGCATCGATCCCCTCAAGCTCAGCAAGATGCTTCTTCACAAACCGGTACGCATCCCGAAACGGCATTCCGTTGCCTGCCAGCTCAAGCGCCCGATCAGCTGCAAAAACCGCAGGCGTAAACGCAGACTTAAGGCGGTCGGCATTCACGATCAAACCCTTCACCAGCCGGCTCATTGCCCGAAGGCACGCCCTGGTGGTCGCGATCCCATCCATGAAGGGCCCCTTCGACTCCTGCAGATCGCGATTGTAGCCTGAAGGCAGACCCCTGACAATATCGGCCACGCACTGGCCGTTTGCCAGTACCGTCGCCGACTTCGCCCGTATCAGCTCAAGTACATCCGGATTATTCTTCTGCGGCATGATGCTGCTCCCCGTGCAGTACTCAGGCGGCAGTGAAAAATATCCGAACTCCGGCATTGAATACAGTATCAGATCTTCCGCAAGTCGCGACAACGACAGCATAACCTGCCCGCAACCTGACAACACAAGCGCCTCGACTTTTCCCCGGGCATTGCTCGCGTGCAACACATTGTGAACAGGCCGGCTGAATCCCAGGAGCCTCGAAGTCAATTCGCGGTCAATCGGCAGGGACACACCATAGCCCGCAGCAGAACCCAGTGGACATTGATCGTTAAGCTCATAGATATTCAGAAGAAGAATCACATCGTCCAGCAGGCTCTCCGCGAATGCCGAAGCCCACAACCCTACAGAACTCGGCATTGCCGGTTGCATGTGAGTCCGGCCGACCATTGGCACACGCACGTGCCGGCGAGACAGCGCGACAAGAATCCCCGCAAGTTCAGTGGCTTCATCAGCAGTCGACAGTATCTCGTTCTTTGCAAAAAGCCGCAAATCAACCGCAACCTGATCGTTCCGGCTCCGTGCTGTATGAATTTTGCGGCCAATGGCACCCAGTTTCTTTGTCAGCGTCCGCTCGACCGCCATGTGTACGTCCTGATCATCAACCGTTATAGCAAACTCACCGATGCGCGATTTGTTGATAATCCCAACGAGTTCCGAAATGACTTGTTTCACTTCCCGCCCGGTGAACAGGGCGCGTTTCAACGGCATTCTGGACAACATCGTCACGTGCGCAGCTGTTCCAATGCAGTCCGCTTCGATTAAACGCAAATCATTCTCTGTATCTCTTCCCACAGTAAATGCCAGAAGCTCCGAATCCACGTCGCCAACTGTAGTAACTCGTATCTTCCGCTGCATGGTCATCTGGTCCCTTCTGCTCCAACACCCGTCAAATCACCATCCGCCCCACCTGCCTGACTCTCTTCATCTGCAGCGTCAATATACTTCCGAATCCTTGAACGTTCAAGACTATCAGGCGACGAGTTCTCTTCACTTCCCTGGAGCGGATTGGCAGACGCCTGTTTCTGTTCCATGCCGTCCATATATTCCTCCCGCTTCCTCGTGATTGATTCAAGCTTTTGAATCATATCATCAGCTCTCGCAAGTAGTGACCTGAGCTTGTTGTCCCGCCCTGATGTCCGGAGAACGTCCATAAAAGCGCAGTAAGCCTCGCCGACTTCGCGCACCTCTGAGGATCCACCTACCGAAGCCAACCTGATCGCAGTTGATTTATTCATGCAGAACGGGCGAATCCATTCAAGATTCTTCATCCCGATCAAAGCTTCCAGCCCAATCACAGGCGGCAGATTGGTCCCGGATGGAACGCCTCCTTCGCCTGGACAGATCACAAGTTCGCCCTTGATGGACTCAAGGGCATCCGGAAACACCTGACCGGGGTCGGAAATAACCATCCGCTCGTTCTCGATCCTGTTCAGCCACAACTTTTGAACATCATCGACAGTCTTGCAGTCAGGAATCAGTGAAACAATCCATTCATCTGAGATCACTCCGTCCACCGCAAGTTGTGCCTGGATCTTATCAAACCGCTCCTCTGCATCGGGGAGAGTCAGGAGCCATGCAACCGCAACAGTGCACACTGCTTTCTCACGTGACCTGCCTGCAGGAAGAACGTACCATTTCAAAACCTCGGAAAAGCCGGGCACCTTCCCGCTTTTCCGCCAGTTCAAGACTATTCTCCTGTCGCGCGACTTCAACACAGGGTCAATGTAATGTGAAAGACCAACAACCAGCCAGGCGGGAACCTTCCCGACGGGCCGTTGACGGAGCGCTGATGCCCCAACCGCAATCTGACCGTTCAGAAGGAGGCCACAGTTGAGTTCGAGAATATCCTCCCAGTCCACTTTGTCGGGACTCTCGATGAGAAGACTCTGAACAAGCTTGCCTTCTGAGAATCGTTCACTGCATCCCACCCGACCTGAGGAAGTGCCTGAACCGTCAAATATCTTGATTCGAAAATCGCGGTTCTTGAAATCCATCCGGCTTCTGATTGTGCGTTCAAGCTTGTTCAAGACATCATCAGCCCACCTTGCCACGCTGATGGATTGACCGCCCTCGGAACACGTCACAAGAAAATGCCGGGATGGGCTGCGCACTGACACAGCTTCATCGCCGGACACGGACGCAGCGAGACAGGAATATAGAAGCACTGCT
This sequence comes from bacterium, assembly GCA_037134535.1. Lineage (GTDB taxonomy): Bacteria > Verrucomicrobiota > Kiritimatiellia > SPBP01 > SPBP01 > JBAXKQ01. Next base: position 2,642 of record JBAXMA010000101.1, on the reverse strand, counting down.
GCAATGCAGGTGCCATGACTTTTCATGGTCGACTCGTGACAGCAACCGTAATTGATCCGTCAGCAATCTTTGCGTCAGTAATGCATGACAGAATCGTCTGCTCCTTCGCAAAATCACCAAATCTCTTCGCCGAACGATCAGCCACGATTTTGACCAACGGGCCAAACATTGGCAGATGTCCTACCTTGGCCCCCGTAACAACCAGGCCATTAGTCGTAACACTGAACGAGAAATCACGGGAAAAGCTCATCGGTCCAAATGTCTTATTTATCTTTGCCACCTTCCATGGCCCTACCGCAAAAATCACCCGCACCGTGCACGAGTCAGGCTTCAATTCAACAGTCATTGATTTCGCACCTGACCGCTTGCACGCTTTCGAAAGCCATGCATTGATGTCTTCCTCTTTTAAAGGCTGGTTGGTATACGTCATCTTGCTTGATTCAACCACCACCTGAAGACGTGCAATAGCTGCCTCGACGGCATCGAAAGCACCCGGTGCTGCAGCGTCCCGCCTGAGCGGTTTACCGGGCCACAGGCCAACCACCACAAGTGAAATCACTACCACAATTAACGAAAGAATAACCCACAAAAAACGCCCCTTTGTACGTTCCAGCATACCGTCAGTCTCGAAATCCTCCCTCACGTGTTCCAGTACAAGTTTCGCGCCGCACTTGGTACAGAAGAGATGGCCAAGATCATTCGGATGGTCACATTTCTGACAGTATGTCTTCACTTAATCCTTTCATTTCGAACTGGAACCTGAACTCTTGACACTGGCTTCCTTCTTGGCTGCCGGCTTGGCCGAGTCACCGGCACTGCTCTTCTTATCGGCGGGCTGTATACTCTCTGCACTCTGCGATTTCTTGTAGCTATCGCTCCTGTAATCAGTCGTATAGAAACCGCTGCCCTTAAAGATCAGTCCACCACCGCCGCCGAGTAACCGGCGAACCTTGTGCTTGCATTTCGGGCATCGCTTCAGTGGCGGATCAGAGATTCCCTGAAACTTCTCAAACTTGTGACTGCAGCTATTGCATGCGTATTCGTATGTAGGCATCGTATTATTCTTTCGTAGACTGTTATGCTTTTGGGGCGGAGTTTACGCAACGATTGTGCGCACGTCAATGGGAAAGGCGAAACAGGGAAAGGCGAAACAGGGAAAGGCGAAACAGGGAAAGGCGAAACTGATGGCAAACTGATTGGATCGCTCAGGTCAGACCTGCAATCCTGGTACAGAGACATTCTTCAAGTCTTCCACACTCGCGACAAAAGCCCTAACCACATCAGGATCAAACTGCGCGCCTGAACCAGCTATGATCTCTGCGACAACAATATCATCAGAGCTGATCTTACGGTAGGCTCTCTTGCTCCTGAGCGCGTCGAAATAATCTGCAATAGTGACAATCCTGGCCATCAGGTGAATTGCAGTACCGGCAATTCCTCGCGGGTATCCCGCCCCATCCCACCGCTCATGGTGAGATCGAGCCACCTCGGCTTCCTCGACGGCAAAGGGGAAATTCCTGAGCAGGTTGTAACCGAACTCTGAATGTCTGTGTATCACACTTGCTTCACCATTGTTTAATGGTGCAGGTTTACGAAGAATATCATCCGGGATGAAAAGTTTGCCAATATCGTGCAAGGCTGCACAGTCCCGGATTTTAGCGATATCGCCGTCACTTAGCCCCATGTGCCGGGCGATAATAACGGCGTATGCTGCGGTCCTCTTAGCGTGCATGAATGAGCCTGCTTCATGCGTGTCAAGCGCAGTCAATAGCGCATCAACAGTCGCTGCATAGGACGACGCCAGCCACAAATTGGCGTGCGGTTCGGCGTCGGAAGTATCGCCCTCGCATCCGGCAGAACGCCTGATATCCATTATATCCGGGCTGCCTGGATATGGTTGCGTAACAAACGTAGTCGGCCGGCTGACATCCCTCAGCAAGTCGGCAATGCATGTGGTCTCCCTGACGATATCCCTCAGACTGTTGGCCAGATCAGCGGTGTTCATCTGCCCTTTTTCAAGCATCAGGTTCAAGAGTTGGGCATTCACCATGATGACAGTCAGGGATTGGTTCACATTGTGCATCAGCGCACCGGCAACCGCCTTAACCGCTTCTTTCTTGTGCATCATCTCCAGGGATGTAGCCAGCTCCTTCTCTGCACCGATATCTCGCACAATAATGACCGACAGTTCACCGCTTGTCCCCACGCCGATGACCGTAAAGTGAAGGGTGTGAACCCGTCCGCCAGACAGAACAACATCACTCTCATGCTCCCGATTCTCGCCACGGCTCAGCAGAAGTCTGCTGATAATGCCCTTACCGGGAAATACGTCTTCAAGTTGTTTGCCAAGGACCGCGTTGTAACCCGGGGATCCCAACAACGCCAGCAGCGCCTTGTTCACCCTTGTAATCCAGCCATCGCGATCAACAAGCAGCATAATCTGAGGATTCAGGTCGATCATCTGCTCAAGTTCACGCTTCGCTTTTTCAATCTTGGTCTGGAGCGGTTCCATGCTCGACATCCCTTTCAGACCGGAATTTAAACATGATCAGCCTTGCCAATCAAGCATGGAAGGCGACAGGAATAACGGGCGCATCTGCGATTGGGTGCAACTATGCAGCCAAAGAAGACAGTCCAGAATA
>JBAXMA010000100.1:0-8876 GCA_037134535.1 bacterium | reverse complement strand
GTCTCAAGACGGTTATTCTCCGGCCTGCTGCAATATACGGCCCAGGCGATCCTGAGCGGTTCTTCATGATCTTCAGGAGGGTTTCCAAAGGCGTGTTCCCGATGTTCGGCAATGGTAAGACCTTTTATCACCCGCTCTACATCGACAATCTTGTCGATGCCTTCATGCTGGTAATGCAGGAAGGGAAGGGCGATGGCCAGGCCTATCTCATTGCCGATGAGGAATATGTTGAAATAGAGAAGCTCGTAAAGAAGGTCGGAGAGGCGCTTGGTATAGCGGTTCGCGTACCGCACTATCCGATCCTGCCGCTAATGATTGCCGGCCATGTGTGTGAGACGATCTGCAAGCCTTTCGGCATCACGCCACCGATCTTTCCCCGCAGGGTGGACTGGTACAGGCAGAACCGCGCGTTCCGGATAGAAAAGGCCAAACGGGAACTGGGGTATCGGCCCGCAATCGGACTTGAGGAAGGCCTGCGGCGCACCGCTGAATGGTATCGGCGCGAAGGCTATCTGAAGGCGTAGCGTCAACCTGATAATTCACGCGGCGACAGCAGATGAAGACGCAAGGCCGCAAGCCTGTAGCCACGGCGCTCTGTCGCCGTGCTCTTGACCGCAGGCAATACTGGAGATTATGGAATGGCAGGCACAGGGATATGTTTCCTCATAGAAGGCTACTGCCCCATAGTCGGCGGCACGCAGACACAAACGCGGCTTCTCGCAGACAATCTCGTTGCCCGCGGTTTTAAGGTCACAGTAGTTACCCGCCGTTCTGAGGCGTCGTTTCCCGCGGAAGAGATCGTTGGCGGCGCGAGAGTGGTACGAGTGGCACCGGCTGGCGACGGGCAGCGTAAACGCTGGTGGATGCTTTTCACGGTAACGCCCAAACTCCTCGCATTGCACCGCGAGTACAATGTTATCTTCGTGACCGGGTTCAGAACAATCGGAGTGTCCGCTGTCATCGCGTGCATGCTGGCCGGGAAGAAGTGCGTTTTGAGAGCGGTGAGTGCAGGTGAGATGTCGGGAGAATTCTTTGGACCGGGCCTCGTGAGGATGGGGCTGAAGACAACGTCTCTGCCAATTCGCGCCCTGCTTGCGATACGTAATGCATTTCTCAAGCGGGCGGATGCCTTCATAGCCCAATCTTCCGAGATCGCCCGCGAACTGGCCAGTTGCGGAGTCCTCCCCGAGCGGGTAAGAATTATTCCGAACGGAGTCGATACCGGTATATTCCACCCTGTAATGCAGCCGGATAAGGCTGAGCTGCGGAAGAAACTGAACCTTCCGGCCGACCGGCTCCTCGTGATCTACACCGGCAGGATTGTCACCTACAAAGGGCTTCCGTTGTTGCTCAAGGTCTGGAAGGAGATTGCCGAACTCAGGGCCGATGCCGATCTGCTGCTGGCAGGTTCGGAGTCCAATGATCTGTGCGATTGTATGGTCGAGCTGCGCGAGTTCGTTGATAAGAACGGTCTTCGTGATCGCGTTCGCTTTCTGGGTAGTGTTCCCAATGTGGACGAATACCTCAAGGCGTCGGATGTATTCGTGCTGCCAACCGAGAACGAAGTATTCAGCAACTCTGCGATAGAGGCCATGGCTTGCGGTTTGCCGGTCGTGTGCACGCCAGTCGGTGGTTTCAAGGACGTGGTTAAGCACGGTGTGAACGGCATGATCGTTGAGGTCGGCGATCACCGGGGCTTGAGCAATGCTCTTGAATGCCTGCTGGGTAATGCCGCTCTGCGGAAATCTCTCGGGGATGCAGCCCTCGCGACCGTTCAGGAACGATACTCAAAACAGATCGTTGCGTTGGCGTACGCGCGGCTGTTCGATGAACTTGCCACGGCAAAGTGACAGAAAGAGTAATGGGTCAGAAGTTGTGAAAGAATTGCTGAAGAGCGACCGGCGTGGCAGTCGGCCCTCCCAATTCTGAGCAAAATCGAGTGATTTTGATAAGGGAGGGCGCGGTGCCACCCGCGCCGGGGATTATTTCACAGCCTCTCAGTTATGTGGTGGGCGGTCGGGATCGCGGCGGATCGTCCCTGCCAACGCGTGCCCTCCACGCACAACTGAGGCCGCACCGGAAAGGGTGTTGCGATTATGAAAGCCTTGATAGTTGACGGCTATAACGTGATTAATCGTGTCCCGGAGTTCCAGTCCCGCCTGGAGAAAAGTCTGGAAGCGGCGCGGGAACATCTGATCCGCTACTGCGGGCGGTGGCGGGACACACGCGGGGATTTCGGGGAGCTGCACGTCGTGTTTGATGGCGATTCTGAAGTAATCGGCTCGTATAATCGTACAGTCAGCGGGGTACAGATCACATACACCCGCACAAAGGAAGATGCCGACGACCGTATCCGCCAGATGCTTGATGACAGTCCGCGCAACCGCCAGTGCGTTGTGGTTACTGACGACAACGAGCTGGCTGCCGGCGTCAGAAGCAGGGGCGGCGGCCTGATGTCGGCCATGGAATTTGCCGGCGTTCTCCGCGCCAAGAATCATTCCCCCCGGGGCGGGAAGGCGGATGACTTCAAGGCATCGTTGTCTCCGGAAGATGAGAAGCGTATCAACGCTGATCTGAAGAAGGCGTGGGGGCTTGAGTAGTGCGACTTACCCGGGCCGGTACTCCGACTGCCAGGCTGTTTGCGGGGATCGGTTTTGTAACCACTGCGCCTGCTCCGATCACGCAATGCTCACCGATCGATGCGCCGTCAAGAATTGTGACGTTTGCACCGATCCATGAGTTGGGGCCAATAACGAGGGGGCCGGCGCTTTCTGCTCCGCTCTGATCGGCAAACCTGGTACTGCTGTTTGTTTCATACTCCCCGCCGCTGAGCAGGTATGAGTACGCGCCGACAAGTGTGCCTTCCTCCATGGTCAGGCTGTTGGAGGAGAAGAGCGTGCAGTTTGAGGAAATGTTCACGCCGTGCTTCAGGTGAATATTGCCGTTCTTGCAATACACGATCGAATTCCTGCCAATGAAAACACTGTCTTCAATTACAATGCCTTTATTGCTTTCGCCTTTGGCATCGAGCATGCAGTTGTCATCAAGGAGCACCCCGCTTCCGAGCGATATCTTGTGAGGATGCCGGAACGTAATGAATTGGCCGAACACTGTCTTCTTTCCGCAGGATTGAAACAGACCGGGGTAGAACAAACGGCGGAGAAAGAGGCCGGCTGCGCCGGGAGTGCCGGAGAACATGAAGAAGACGAACTCGGCCCACAATATGAAGCACAGAGACCGGTCTCCGTAGAACAGGTCGCGATACTTGCGGAACGCGGACTTGCGTGTGTCCTGCATCAGGCCTTTAGCTTTTACGTTCTGTGAGTTATCCATATTCCTGCTCTTACAGCTGACAGGCCTCATGCCCTAGTTCACCTTGAATCGTCTGTGCCAGATGGCAATATTCATAAGGCCCCAGAGTACATGATTGTGGTTATGCTTCATTTCCACATGTTCACGGATCAACCTGTGCACGTATTCCATGTTCATGTTCTCCCGCACAACAGGCGACTCATTCAACAGCGAAATCATATACTCGCGCAATTGGTCCCGCAAGAGGTGCTTAACCGGCAGGCTGTAGCCCTGCTTTCCGCGGTGGACAATATTATCAGGCAGGATGCCTTTCAGTGCGGCACGCAGGATGTGCTTTGTGGTCATGCCCTTGAGCTTCCAGCTGCCGGGCAGGGACGCGTTGTACTCGACAACCTCGTGGTCCAGGAATGGCACGCGTATTTCCAGAGAGTTTGCCATGCTCATCTTGTCAACTTTCATCAGGACGCCGTCGGCCATCATGAACCTGGTATCGAGGTATATTTCCAGATTAACCTTGTCGGTGGCGTCACATCTCGCGGCATGTTCCCGCACCCGGCGGAAGGGGTCGAGGGAAATGTTCTGCTTGAAAGCCGGACTGAAGAGTTTCTGTTCAAACTCACTGGTCAGAAAATACTGCCACCTGAGGTGTTCGGCTTCGGGCGGCAAATTGGAGCCCTCGACAAAGCGCTTCAACATATTGAGTGCGCCTTTCTTCTGCGGTCTGTCCGGGAATCCATTCATCAGCGGTCCGATCATATGCTTGCGGATCGGCGAGGGGATGAGGCCGAAGATACGGTTCAGCCGGCTTGCCTTGAAGCGATCATAGCCGGCGAAGATCTCGTCACCACCCTCGCCGCTGAGGCAGACCGTTGCGAACTCCTTTGCTTTGGCGCAAACCAGCATGAGTGGTATCGATGACAAATCGGTCATGGGTTCGTCGAGGTGCCAGAGTGACTTTTCAATATACTCCGGCTTGAGGGAGTCGATCATGAGAACGTGGTGTTCCGTGCCGAAGACGTCAGCGACCTGCTTTGCGTACTCCAGCTCACTGAAGGTCTTGTCTTCATAACCGATCGTGAAAGTGCGGAGCGTGCCCGGAATGTGACGGCGCATGAGGGCGACAATGGTGCTTGAGTCCAGCCCGCCAGACAGGAACACGCCGAGCGGAACATCGCTTACGAGATGGCTCTTGACCGCTTCATCGAGCATGGCGATTTCACGTTCCACGGCTTCCTCAAAGCTCGGGACGACTGCTCCAATCCGGAAGGAAAGGTCCCAATATTGCTCCATTGAAACCTTGCCGTTCTTTTCCAGCAGCAGGCAGCACCCGGCGGGTAGTTTTTTGATATCGGCAAACATTGTGTCAGGCGCTGGCACAAACTCGAATCCGAGGTAGTCGTACATGGCCTGGTGGTTCAGGCGGCGCGGGACGGAAGAGACCTGCAGAATTGACTTTATTTCAGATGCGAATACAAACTTTCCGCCGCCGGAGTAGTAGTACAAGGGCTTGATACCGATCCGGTCGCGTGCCAGGAACAGTCGCTCCTTCGGGGCATCCCAGATGGCAAAGGCAAACATTCCCCTGAGTTTTCTGACTACATCGACGCCGTATTCCTCATAACCATGAACAATGACCTCGGAGTCGGACTGGTTAGCAAAACGATGTCCCTTTGCCAGCAGTGCGTTTCTGAGTTCTTGAAAGTTGTAGATCTCGCCGTTGAAGACCAACTGGACCGTTCCATCCTCGTTGGCCATGGGTTGACGACCGTGCTCACTCAGGTCAATAATACTCAGCCTGCGGTGAGCGAGTGATATGCCTTCGCTGCAGAAAACGCCGTCCTGGTCAGGACCGCGGTGGGCCATCTCAGCCGCCATACGTCGTACCAGTTCCCCGTCTTTCCAGTTAATGCCGCATATTCCGCACATGTTTACCCTTCCGAGGTCTAAGGTCTGAAGTCTAAAGTCTCATTCCGCCGTCTCATGTGAATAATCACGGGTGATCCCAAAAGTGCCGTCAGGCCGGTGATGCGGCAAAACGCCTCCATGCCGGCGGACAAACCACGGACCTTCAGTGCCCGATGCAAGGCCATAGGCAGAAAGAACTGTGCTTTCCGCTGTGTGGGTACGAATCCGTGCGCGGCAAATTCGGCAAGGATGTCAGAGTGCTTGAAGTTTGTCCATTCGCGCGTGTTTTTCTCAATCTTTTTCTTGGCCCCGAACAGGAGGGGGATAACAGCATTGAAACTCCGTTGCGCGGGATAGTCAACTATCACCGACTGACGTGATACCCGGCAGAGCTCGCTGACAAGCTTCTGCCACTGCGTGCAGTGTGTGAGCAGGCGGAAACAGAGTGTGACATCGAACGAGTTTGCCTTGAAGGGCAGCTCGATGAGGTTGCCTTCCGTGAATGAGCATTGCCCTGCATCAATAATGCCGGCTATCCGCTTCCGGCAGGACTCGTCGCTTGCCACGACAGTGACGCGATAGCCGTCCCGGCATAGGGGAATGGCAAGTTGGCCATGCCCGCCGCCAACGTCCAGCACAGACGTTTCACGGCAATTGCGATCCTTCAGCATGGCATGAACGATTCTTTCCTGCACGTCAAGAAACCACTTGCCGGTGGCCCCCGAAAAGCGGGTGGCATAGCCGTCAGAAGACGTCTCAATATCCGCTGTTTCAGGAAAAGATGGTTTATCCGGCATGTTCCGTGTCGCTCCTGCACTGTTGACGACTTCTAGCAGAAGGACCTGAGCTTGGCAAACACCAACACCTTTGTGCTGGAATAGCGCAACAATCATCGCTATTGTTTATGCGCAGATAGACGATTGTTTGCGGGAGTGAAATGATGAAGATTGTCGTGACAGGTGCTGACAGGAGCGAGGACCTCGGGCAGGAGATTACCAATGCTGCCAGAGCCATGGTGGCCTCGAGGGGGAGGGATGAACTTCCTGTATTCCTCGCGACGGAGGATAGTGTCCTTTCCCTGCGCGACGCGAAGACTGAGGCTGGCTACCTTGATAGGCTTACGACGGTCATGCTGAGCAGGACAGGGGTCGGAACCTTCGATTTCCACATACCACGGAAGCCCGGGATGCTCGGTAACGCCGGAGCGGCAGTAAAACGATTCCTATGGAAACTGCTCAGATACCAGCATGACCGTGTCGCATTTCAGCAGAACTCAATCAACATCCAGTTGACTGCAGCCATTGAATTCATGAGGGCTGAATATCAGCAGAAGATTGTGACCCTTGAGAAGAAGGTTGCCGAACTCGAGAAGAAGGGCAACTGACCATGGGCCATCGCATAGATCAGATTCTCGCGGGATTCGCCGAGGGCGACGCGATATCCAATGAGGCAGTTATTCTTCAGGGTGTTTTCCGGAAATGGGGTCTGGAATCGGACATATTTGTCGATTCGAACCGGGTTTCACCAGCCATGCGGGCATACGCGAAGGGGTTGGAAGACTATAGCGACTCTCCGGATAATCTTCTGATTCATCACTACTCCATCGGCTGTGAGGCTGCTGATCTCTTTTGCCGGGCAAAGGCGAAAAAGATCGCGGTGTACCACAATATAACACCGGCCGGATTCTTTGACGGTTTTGATGATAGTATCGCGGCGCGGCTCAGGTCGGCCAGGGACAATCTGCGGCAGGTGATTGCCGTGGCCGATGCGATCTGGGCTGTTTCCAGATTTGATGCTGCTGAGCTCGAGGCCCTCGGTGCGAAGAGCGTGAAAGTGTTTCCGCTGCTATTCTCGGCTGAGCAATTCAACATACCGCCCGATCCCGACGTATTCAAGAAGATGGCGGCACCTCTGAAAAACATTCTCTGTGTCGGCCGGATAGCCCCGAACAAGTGCATAGAGGACCTCATTCTGGCCTTTTCGTGGTATTACTGGAGACTGAACAGGAATAGCCGGCTGATCATTGTCGGGTCGGAGCGGACAGCGCCACGTTACTATCTCATGTTGCGGATGCTGGTCCATGAGCTCGATGTTCCGAATGTATGCTTCGAACGTTTTGCCTCGCCGGCCGGGTTGTCGGCCTACTACGACATTGCTGATGTGTTCGTATCCGCAAGCCGGCATGAAGGCTATTGCCTGCCGTTGGTTGAGGCCATGAGCAGGGATGTGCCGGTAATCGCCAGGAACACCGGCGGCATCCCGGAAGCGCTGGGCGGGGCAGGGGTTATGTATGACGATGCCAGCCCGGAAGAACTGGCGCAGCTGATCCACAGGGTCATTAACGATGGTCAATTGAAACAGGCGGTGCTGACATCGCAGAAACAGAGGATGAAAGATATGTCCGCCCGTTCTGTGGAAAGCGAGCTGAAGCTGCTGCTCTCCCTGGTGGACGGTTTCACGCTTTAAGGAATACGGGATTGATACATTGATCTGAGCGCGGATACGATGTTCTGCGCAGCCGGGACCGTGCATTGACTGTCAATACAAAGGAAGAACATCACATGACTGATATCTCGGTAGCGGTGCCGGTGTACAACGAGGTGGAGAGCCTCGCTGAGTTTTGCAGGGAATTGCATGAGACCATGGCGAAACTTGGCCGTTCTTATGAAATTCTGCTGGTTGATGATGGTAGCACCGATGGCAGCTGGGATCTCATGTGCAAGCAGGCCACGAAGTATCCGAATATGCGATTGATCCGGTTCCGCCGCAATTTCGGGCAGACCGCCGCAATGAGCGCAGGTTTCAGGGAGTCGTGCGGCGATATCATAGTAACGATGGACGCGGACCTGCAGAACTCTCCCGCTGACATTCCTAAACTTCTGGCAAAGATGGAAGAAGGGTTTGATGTGGTCAGCGGCTGGCGCAAAGACCGCAAGGACGCATTTCTGAACAGGCGACTGCCGTCCATGCTTGCAAATGGCCTGATCAGCAAAATTACGAGCGTCAGGCTTCATGACTACGGATGCACGCTCAAGGCCTATCGGCGGGAGGTAGTGAAGAATGTCCACCTTTATGGCGAGATGCACCGATTTATTCCGGCACTTGCCCGCTGGGTTGGAGCCTCAGTATCTGAAGTGCCGGTGGATCACAGACCCCGCCGGTTTGGCAAATCCAAGTACGGCATATCACGCACTGTCAGGGTTGTTCTGGACCTGATAACGGTCAAGTTTCTTATGCAGTACAGTAAGGGTCCGATACAGATGTACGGCAAGGTCGCGCTTGCCTTTATGATTCCGGGTTTTCTGATGCTGGCAGTGATGGGCGCGGCCAACGTTGCGCAGTGGTGTGGCTATGCCAACAAAGCCGCCCTTCTTGCAAAAAGTCCTTTCTGGGTCGTGACGCCCTTCATGCTGGTGATATTCGGCATCCAGTTCATAAGCATAGGACTGCTGGCTGAGATTTCGATCAGGACCTATCACGAATCACAGGACAAGCCCATCTACGTCATAAAGGAAACCGTTGAGTCGGAGAAGAAGACCATAGACTCCTGAATCGTTGTCGTAATCGTTGTCGAAGGCCAGTGTCAGTTGTCTGGTGCTGGGGTAGAAGCTGTGAAAGAATTGCAGAAGAGCGGCCGGCGTGGCAGCCGGCCCTCCCAA
>JBAXMA010000099.1:0-8884 GCA_037134535.1 bacterium | reverse complement strand
GTGCCCGGTCGTCCACGCGGCGGTTTCCGACTCGGGCACGCGGGCAATTTGAATTAACATGTCCACGCCGCGCAAAAGACCATCCACTGCTTCAGGCTGAATTGTGATCTCGCCTTTCTGTGCGGCTACGAAACAGTCTTCAAGCGCGTGGGCAACTTTCACTGCGGGATCAAGATTGACAATACGAGCCGCGCCTTTCAGTGAATGGGCGGCGCGCATCATGGCCTCCAACCGGTCCTTGTTGCCGGGATTCTGCTCAAGGACCAGCAGGCACTCATTCAGTATTGCCGTTTGGGATTCCGTTTCCTGCCGGAAAAGATCCAGCATAGAAAAAGAACTTAAATCCTGTTCGCCGGCAGTTGTCATGTCAGGCTGTTCCAATCATGCCAATACGTTTCTTATAGCGTGAAATATCAATTCGTCATCAAGCAGTCCGATTTTGCGTTCGCCGGCCGTGAGTATGCCGCGACAGAATTGCGGAACGGCATGCGCCACTGTCGCAGGGATTGCCCTGACGGCGTCCTGTTTGTACCGGTGCAGACCCATGACCTCGTCCACGGGAAAGGCCACGACAGACCGGTCCTTGCGGGCCACAAGCAGGCGCGGCAGAATCCTGGCCGCTGCATTTGCCGATGGCTCCAGCCCCAGAATCTCGGCCAGTGAAAAACATAGCAGCAGTTCACCGCGCACACTCGCCAATCCGATAAGCAGCCTGTCAGAACGATGCGGCACACGCCGTATTGGGCGTATCGACACAATTTCCACGCAAAAGCGCGCATTGATCCCCAGCCACTCCTGTCCGATGCGGAACATCATTGCCGTGTCGGTGCATCCGGCTTCGGTCTCTTTTGCACGGGCGAGGACTTGCGTCCATTCCTCTATATAGCCGGTTGGCGGCGGACGATTAAGCAAGGCATGTGCACCCTGTTTGAATAACGGGCAGTTCCGGCAGTGAATGTGCCGCTGCAATTCAGGACATGACTTGTCGCCCTGGACGCCGATCCGGTTCCAGCAATCTTGTGCAGCGTTCTCACTCATGCCGGCACCTGTGCGTTGTCGCGGACGCGCCCGGCGTGCCGGCGCAAGCGCTCTGCACCAGCTTCGTCACCACACTGCGCCTTAAGCAGTGAAAGGTGAACCAGTGCCTCGTAATAGTTCGCATCAAGGTATAGCGTACGATTCAGGCATTCTTCGGCCGCCTGCACTTGTCCAGCTGCAGCCTGTATCAAGCCCATTAGAAAATGGGCCTCTGCCAGCTGCGGGTTCTCCTTCAGCAGGTCTTTGCAGTTCGCTGCCGCATCATCCAACCGCCCCTGATCTGCCAGAGCTCTGACGAGGTCAATCCGCGCTTTTGAGGACGATTCATGGATTGGAGCCGTCACATCTGCGGGTTGCACCGGGAGTGTTGGCTGCGGCATTTGATTTTCGTCGGGTGAAATGTTTCTCCTCCCGCAACCTGCAGTTCCACGGTCTGTGGACGAGTTGCGGGTGAACTTCAATTCAGGCACGGCACTGCATTTCCCGATCTTTGTTTTGCAGTAGGCAAATGTGCCGCTGTGGCGGACCGGTTCGTAGTGATTGGCCACCAATGACATCATTTCGGCATGTCCGACAAACAGCAGGCCCCCGGAGTTCAGCAGGCGATCCAGCGTGGCAATGATATGCGCTCTTGCTTCCGCGTGCTGATAAATAAGCAAATTGCGACAGAAGATGATGTCGTAGGTCTGCGCGCTGACGACTTCAGGCAGGCTCATGATATTGCCCTGCATGAACCGGACGCCGGTGCGGGCATCTGGGCTGACAATTTTACCCGTGCCATCCGGCTTGAAATAGCGCTCGCAATGCCACGGTACTCCGCCCCGGAAGGAATTGGGTCCATAGACACCCTTTTCAGCCTTGTTCAACAACGCGGGATTAATATCCACGGCGTCAATCAGGTAGCGCTCCGGAAGGAGACCCGCTGACTGAATCGTCATGGCGATGGAATATGGTTCCTCCCCGGATGAGCATGGAATACTCAGCACCTGCAACTGGTCCGCAGGATGTGCGGGCATCCATGTCGAGCGTATGTAATTGCCCAGAAAAACAAAGGGTTCGCAATCGCGGAAAAACCAGGTTTCCGGTACGATAAGCAGCTCGATCAGCGGCAGGAGTTCATCAGGTGCGGCAATCAGACGCTTCAGGTAATCGCTTTCGCAGGCCAAGCCGCACACGGCAATGCGTCGTTTCACGGCATTTCGCAGGGTATGAGCATCCAGAATTTGTGGATCCAGGCCGATTACCATGGATAGCCATTGTTCTACGGTGTTTGCCGTCATGATGGAGATTGCTCCGGATTCGCGAACAACATCTGCTCCAATTCCTTTGACACCAACCGGTCCACTGTTATCCGCTGCAGGAACCCCGATCCATTGATGGCAAGCTTGCCCAGGCAGGATGTTCCGGGAACAGCCACGTTGTCCTCGCTAAAGTCGGATTCCTCCCGCTCCACTGCGTCCGTCACCGTTTCGGCCAGCAGGCCGATGACACGCTGTTTATCGCCGCCGGCGGCGCAGGAAGTGAGAATGATCCGGGTGCTCAGGAACATTGCGCACGGCATGCCTCCCAGAAGACGCCCGAAATCCATAACCGGAACGGCGGTTTCGTGATAATTGGCCATGCCGGCTACATAGGCGGGCGCATTGTGACAGGCTCGCAAGGTCACGAGCGGAATCACCTCTATGACTTTGCGTGCCTCCACCGCGTAGTCGGCACCACCTGCTTTGAAAACTAGAAACAGCATATTACACTTCGAATTGCGCCACTTCCGCCTGCAGTCGCTGGGCGGCACTGCGTAGCTGAGCTGTGGCTTCATTGAATTGTCGCAACGATTCAGCAGTGGCGACAGAGCCTTTGCGAGCCTGCGACAGCGCCTGGCTGATCTGCTGAGCTCCCTGCGATTGTGCGCGCATACCGTCATTGACTGTTTCAAACTGAGGCGCAAGGTCTTTGACCTGCGAGATGATGTCAGTCAGCGGGCGGCTGATGGTCTCCATTGTTGCCGTGCCACGACTGACTTCGCCGTTGAACTTTTCCATTTCCATGACTCCGGCAGCTACGGCCGTCTGCATTTCCTTTACCATGCGCTCTATGTCAAGCGTGGCCACGGCAGTCTGGTCCGCTAATCTGCGGATTTCCCTGGCAACAACCGCGAATCCGAGTCCGTACTGCCCGGCTTTTTCAGCCTCGATCGCTGCATTCAGAGACAACAGGTTTGTCTGGTCGGCCACCTTGGTAATCGTGGTCACTACCCCGCCAATCGTGCCGGCTTTTAAATTGATGGCCGAAAGTTTCCCTGAAATTGCTGCTGCTGCGTTCGTCAATTGCCGGATGGAGATCTCCATTCCGGCCAGGCCCGCGCGGCCGACATCTGCAAGAGTGACAGTTCCTTCAGCAGTGTTTTGCACAGTTTCCATTGTTTTGGATAGTTCCTGGGCCGTGGCAGATATCTGTCTGGCCGAAGTAGCGACCTGCGTGGTGGATGTGCTGAAATTGGCGATAACCGACTCCTGCTCGTGCGCGGCAGCTTCTATTTCTGTCGCTGTTGACACCAGTTGGACGCTTGAGTTGTGAACCTGGCCTACCAGCGAATTCAGGCTGTCAGCCATTGCCGACATGGAATGCCACAGCGAGCCGGTCTCGTCACGGGGCGGCTGGCGGATCCGGTTGATTTGAGCAATCATCAGACGGGCCTCGGACAGGCGACCGCGCGTGATCAATCCCGCCAAGCCCGCCAGATCCGTGATGGTGTGTGTGATCGACCGCGACAGCATCACAAGTACAAAGGTTGTCAAAAGAATGGCTACCAGACCCACAAGCAGATTCAGGTTGCGGATGGTACGTGTGGCTGTCATGACCTCGCTGGCCGGCACACGTGCAACCACAATCCACTTGAATACCGGATCAGTGCGGTAGGCCGCAAGGATCTCCTCATCTTTGTAAACGTATCGCATGCTGCCGTTTTTATTCTTCAGGATTTCCGGCCCGAAAGCCAGACTGGAGAGATTCGTTGCCATTACCAGTGCTGCATCCGGATGCGAGCAGATGACGCCCAGTCGATCAACCACAAATACATAGCCGGAGGATCCGATCTTTAGCGGATCGACGAACTGCCGCGTGAACACTTTCAGGTCCAGAGCACCCAGCAGAACACCGATGGATACGCCATCGGACCGGACAGGAACGGCTACCACGACCACCGGATTGCCCGAGGTTTTACTCTTGATAACGTCTGACACGACTGGTTCTCCGGCTATGGCTTGCTGAAAATAGTCACGGTCGGCGACTGTGATATCTTTGGAGGCCTGAGGTGTTGACGAACAAATGGCAGCCCCTTTCCGGTCAACCAGCACAAGAATCTCGTACCAGGGCGCTTCCTTGTTGAATCGCTGGAGCATTGCAGTGGCATCGCTGATTGCAGCCGGTGTCACGCTGTCCGCCGGTCCCAGGACTGTGTGAAGCACTGAACGTTCACTCCATGCGCTTATTTCGCGTGGCCGTTCAGTGAGCCAGATGGGAATGGTCTTGGCAGTCGCGTCAGCGATCTGGTTTACGTGCTCCTGTGCGGCCTGTTCCATGGCATTACGTGACACGCGATAGGTCAGCCATGCCGAGGCTCCGAGGCTTAAGATGAAAAGCAGGATGGTCGGAACGACAATCCTGGTTCGTACACTTACGGATCTCATGATCTTACCCCCTTGATCGTTAACTGTAATTCTGTATTCCGAATCACACCTTGAACTTGGCTGCTTCCTGCTGGAGGCCATGAGCGGCTTCCTTTAACTGTACCGTGGCATCATTAAACAGGCGGAGTGACTCCCTTGTCTGGTGCGCGCCTTCGCTCAGTTGAGTCATAGCCTCACTGATTTGCCTTGCCCCTGCTGATTGCGCCTGCATGCCTTCGTTGACAGACTCAAATTGTGGTGTCAGCACTTTAACTTTTTCGATAATCCTGCCCATCTGCACACCGATATTGCTGACCGCATCAACTCCCTGCGTTACTTCGCCGGTGAACTTGTCCATTTCCATTACCCCGGCGGTCACAGATGTCTGCATTTCGCGGACCGTCTGATCAATTTCCAGGGAAGCCACAGCGGTCTGGTCGGCCAAACGCCTGATTTCGCGAGCCACCACTGAGAAGCCGAGTCCGTATTCACCGGCCTTTTCCGCTTCAATGGCGGCGTTGAGCGACAGTAGATTAGTTTGATCGGCCATTTTCGTGATCGTTGTTACCATGTTGTTGATGGCGTTGGCCTTTTCATTGATCACAGCCAGGCGCGCTGAAATGGCGGTGGTTGCCTCGGCGAGGTGCCGCATGGAGCCTTCCATGCCCGTGAGCCCGGCGCGGCCGGCATCGGCAAGCTGTTCAGTTTCAGCGGACACTGTTTTGACGTCCTGCATAGTCCGGACCAGTTCCTGAGAGGTGGTCGAGATTTCCTTGACGGCCGCTGTAACTTCCGTGGTGGACGCGCCGAATTCGGTCACAGCTGCTTCCTGCTGGTGAGCGGCGGCGGCTATTCCAGTCGCAGTGGACACCAGTTGGACACTCGACCGTTGAACCTGGCCGACCAGCGAAGCCAGACGCTGGGTCATTACGGAGACGGCGGCGAACAACCTGGAAGGTTCATCCTGAGTTTTTCTCTGCATTGCCGGCTGCATGGCTGAGATCTCTTTTCCTGCCTCTGCCAGATTGCCCTCTGCAATGACTTTGGCTACTGCAATAATGTTGTTGATAGGTTTTGCGATGGCTGTGCCGATCAACAGGGCCAGTGCGATGGCCATCAACATTACTATTGCGCCGCCCAGAGGACCGATCAACAGTAGCCGGTTTATGGTTATGTTAAGCTCGCCCAGAAGGCCATGATAGTCATCTTCATACATGCCTGCGGCAATGACCCAGTCCCACAGTGGAAAATAAGTTACCGCAGCCACTTTTGTACGAGGTGCCGGTTCTCCCTTATTCCGCCAGGGATAGCGCGCATGAGCTATTGAGCCGTTTGTTGTTTCCAAACTTTTAGCAATGATCTCCCGGATGAAGAAATTGCCATCCTGGTCCTTGGAATCCCAGATATTCTTGCCATCCTCTTCGCCCCCTCTGGACATGATGTAAGTCCCGCGTTGTTCGCCCTTGCTTCCCAGAATGTAGACATAGCCGGTTTTGCCTACAGCGGTGGAAGTGATCACCTGACGCAGTTCCTGATTGACCCTGTCCAGGCTGAAGCCTACGTATAGCATGCCAATCACACGTTTTCTGGCCGGGGAATCCCAGATCGGCTCGTAAGCGGCGGCATGCCACTGATCCAGAACCTTGGCGCGCCCAACGTAGGTTGCGCCCTTCAATACGGTGGCAAGCACAGGCGTTTCCTCGCCCTGGGCGGTGTGATGTGCAATGAACGTGCCGATAGCCCGCTTGCCGTCAGCCGCCGGCACTGTTGTGGCCACACGTAACATGTCGCCTTCTTCGTTCATGCGCTGGAAGATTGTGCAATAGCACTGCGCAAATCTGGTGATAATATCCACAACAGGACTTTGCACAGCGAAATCCGCGTTCGGTACCAGACGAGTCTGGCCCAGCATCATCAGTGGTAAGGTTACACTGTTCGTCTGATGGGAGGTCTGGTCGTGTGCGATCCAGGCGATCTGGTTGGTGTCTAAAGCAATTGGTCCCTGCGACTCCATTTCCGTACGTGCGGTTTGAATATGTTCCCGCAACCGCCGTTCTGTGCGGCGGCTGGCCATTTCGCACACCCTGAGGACGAATGTAGCGATCTGTTCGGTGTCGTTCCTGGAGATCGCGTTCATGTTTCTGACAGTACTAGCCATCAGACCCTTCTTCTGGATCAGGATCAGCATTGACATCACTATCACCGGAGCTGCAGCCGCCAGCACCGCCAGCCAGACAATCTTATGTTTCAACGTCAATTGCATGACACCTCTCCGGATGAATAGTTCACGAAACTATGAATGGGATGAATGTACGATTTCTGTGCTCGAGCGGCAAGGTGTTTTACGGGTAGACAATAAGGCCGAACGGGATTTTCTTGGGAATTCAGGACGAGACATGGGCCGCAAGGGCCATGCTATCTGCCCATCATCTCGCGGAACCGTGCGAACAGGTAGTATGGATCATGCGGACCGGGGCATGCCTCAGGGTGGTACTGCACGCAGAACATGGGCTCGGTCTTGTGACGGAGTCCTTCAATAGTCTGATCGTTCAAGTTGATATGAGTTGCTTCCACCTTTGATTCATCAATTGTCGCGGCATCAATTGCGAAATTGTGATTCTGCGATGTGATCTCCACCTTTGATGTTTGCAGGTCCTTCACCGGATGATTGCAACCGTGGTGTCCGAATTTCAGCCGGTAGGTCCGTGCGCCTGTGGCCAGGCCAAGTATCTGGTGGCCCAGGCAGATACCCATGACTGGTACCTTGCCGATGAGCTTCCTGGCGTTATCGATCGCATAAACTACGGCCGCCGGATCAGCGGGTCCATTGGACAGGAATACGCCATCCGGTTTCAATGCAAGTACGCTTTCAGCCGGGGTCTTCGCAGGAACCACGGTAACGTCAAACCCGGAGCGCCGCATGCTCCGGAGGATATTCCACTTGATCCCGAAGTCGTAGGCCACGACCCTGAGGTCAGCCGCCGGCAATTTGTCGCCCATGCCCCATGAGGTCGAAATCTTGCCGTCAGGGTCCCATTGGTACTGTTCCTTGCAGGACACTTTGGCGGCATAATCCTGTCCGTCCAGTCCACCCCACTGCCGCGCCATGGCCATGGCCTCTTCTTCAGTGAGGCGTACGTCGTTGCGTGTTGCGTCCGCCGACTTGCCTTTTGATGTGCCTGCTGCCAGACATGCCTTCATTGTTCCATGCTGGCGCAGTCTTGAGGTCAGGGCCCGCGTGTCAATGCCGGCAAGTGAGGGAATCCCGCGCCGGGTGAGTGCGTCGCGCAGCGATTCGTGTGAACGCCAGTTGCTGGGAGCGTTCATCTCGTGCATCAGGAAGCCATTTGCATGGAACTGGCTGGACTCCATGTCGTCGGGATTAACGCCAACATTACCTATCTCGGTGCAGGTCATGGTGACGATTTGTCCGCTGTACGAAGGATCGCTGAGTATCTCCTGGTAGCCGCTCATGCCGGTGTTAAAGACCACTTCTCCGACCATGTTGACCGGGGCCCCAACGGATACGCCGTGGAGGATAGTCCCGTCCTCCAGTGCCAGAAAAGCGTTCTTCTCCCTCTGCTCCCGCCAGTTCCATTTCTGTGCCATATTATCCCTTGCTCTTCTTCTTCGTCAGTGTCAGCTTAGGCGCGTGCCTGTGGTATTCCTGCAGACTGCACACTTCCATCTGCCGGGTTTCACGCAGAGATTCCAGCCCGTTGATCGCAGCACGAAGTCCGTCAATTGTTGTGGTGATGGGAATCCCACGGATAATCGCGTGAGCCCGCATCTTTATTTCATCCAACGCCGGATCGGCACCGCTTGAAGGGGTATTAACTATCCATTCCACCTGTTTTTCCTCGATCAGATCTATCACGTTCGGGCGGCCCTTGGAAATTTTGAAAATTGCCAGACTTTTCACGCCGTTATTGCGCAGGACAGTACTTGTTCCCAGAGTGGCGTATATGGTGAAGCCGAGTTTTTCCAGCCGCTTTGCCAGCGATACAACTTCCGGCTGATCTGCATCGCGCATGCTGAGGAATACATTGCCGGAGACCGGGAGCGCATTGCCGGCTGCCACCTGGCTCTTCAGGAAGGCAAGGCCAACTGTTGAATCTATGCCCATTACCTCGCCGGTCGACTTCATTTCCGGCCCCAGCAGGGTATCTACGCCAGGAAAC
>JBAXMA010000098.1:0-8917 GCA_037134535.1 bacterium | reverse complement strand
GCCTTCTCCGTGTAACTGTCAGCATGACGCAGTCGATGATCAAAGAAGTCCCGCTGCCACACCACATGAGCACGCCTGGACGCAGACTCCTTCCAGTCAGCTATAAGCTTGCGCATGCTGACATGTGAAGGAAAAGACATCAACCCATGAAGATGATCCGGCATCAAGACACACAGATGAACATACATCTCACCTCGCGCATGGCGGAACTCGATGGTTTCAAACAGTCTCCAGGCAACCGGCGCTTCACATAACTGATTGCGACCACGCGGGTCGCAACACAAGGTGATAAAGTATATGGCTTCGTCACCAGCCCACGGAGGACGGTCATGAGGCAATTTTCTGCGCTTCGGCAACGTGTTCTCCATTGGACGCCCCCTATCTCATCCTTGTCCCGGCGGGACAGGCTGTCCCGCCCTACCCATCATTCTCTATTCAGTAGAACATGCGAGATATCAAAATTATTGTATCACCCATGCGATCAAGGGCGCTTTCCGGGTAGGGCGCAATCCGTCAGCCGACGGATTGCGCCGGTCAGCAAACCGCCCACATCCTTGCCACGGCGGGACAGGTTGTCCAGATCTACTCTCTCGCTATCTCCTGCAAATCCATGCCTTATCCCGGACCATCCTTCCGTGCCTGCCTGTCCAGCCACCAGAAGATCATGACCGGCAACAGGCCCACAAAGAGCAGCAGTTGTGGAAGCGTAAAATCCAACCCCGGCACAACCAGGGGTTTATAAAGATTCCAGAAAACAAGCAGGCAGGAAAACCAGACCGTGACAGCGTTCGCCACGCCGGAGGATGAATGCAGCAGGCCGAAGCCGTTAGTCCGCCGCCGCGTGAACGGAAACAATAGATTCGAACCCATGAAACCGAGCTGGTCCGCCAGTATATGCGCGCCATAAGCAGCGCAAATCACCAGCCCCGCAAGAGACCCGAACAGTGCCGCGCCCGCCAGGGCAAGCAGAAACATTGCAAGCAGGCCGTGGCTCCATTGCCTGTGCCATCCAATGAATTCCGGGCACACAGCCCCGCCTGCCCCCGGCCGCATTGTAAACAGCGGACCCTCAAAGATATCCACATTCACCGTCGCCTCGTAATCCAGTGACACCGGGCAGGTAACCTTCGCAAAGGATTCTTCCATGTCTGACCCGGGTCCAGGCATGGGGTTCTGGCCCGTATCCACCAGCGGGCCGTAACGCACCCCGACCCGGCGACGGGCAACATCGAGCCGCACAGTGTACTGTCGCCAGCAATCAGCACCTGCCGGAATCGTGTTCAGTCTGATCCGCACCGGCCTGCCGCTCAATGCCGCCCGGTTGATGGCATAAGCAACGGCATCAGCGATCATCTGCGGATCGGCCTTGTCTGGATCGGGAATCACCTCCATGTCATGCTTCACGAAGAACCGGTAGAACTTGAAGTCCAGCGTATCTGGTAGAATTCCAAACATGCCGCCCAGTATGAAGTAGAGCGGATTCCCCGACGCAGCCGCAGCTACCGCGCCCGGAAAGCATGAAGCCGCCATCACGCCCGCCATAAAATGTGTGAAGCCTTTCATTGATATCTACAACAATCCTAACCATCTAGCCACCGGAGGCCCGATGCCTGACATTGAACAGGCCATCGGGAGGAGAATCACTCCAAGACAGTTGAGCCGCCTTGAATGAAAGAGCACTGGTACCAGTCCGAGGCCTGTCGCTACCGGCAGCACCAGCAGCCCCCTCCATCCCGTGGCTGCAAACACTATTGCCACCATCAGAATCAGGCACAGTGCGGAAATTTTCCGATAGTCTGCACGCATGACGATCCAAAGGACCAAGCGGGTCAACGGCCCCATGAGCGCGAACGCCAGCGCACCGGCAATGGCAATCGACGCCAGTACCATATGATAGTCCTTCCAGCCGAGAGGCACATAGATGCCGCGGATCAGCCATGTCGCGGTACCGCGCGAGTGACTCTCGTCAGGCACAAAGAAGAGAAGAAATGCACCGACGTAGTAAACGAGCTTTGATGTGCCCTGAGACACCAGGAACATGCGACTGTCTCGCTGGGAGGCGGCGTGGCCAGCCAGCATGCCGCCAATGCCGCCGCTTATCCCAGGGAAGTACGAAGCAAACATGCCGCCAAGGAAACCAGCGCACACGCCGCCAAGTCCCGGTCTTGCCGGTATCCCCTTATAGGAGGCGCTTTCCTGCGGCGGCAGCTCAACACGGCTGATGATATTCAGGAGCAGCCATGGCATTGCAAACAACCCGGCAAAAGCAGGCATCATGTCCTGAAACGCGGCTCCGGCCCGTATCGGCGACCTGTAATGCAGAATGAACCCGAGCAGTCCTGAAAGTAGAAAGGTCATCAAGCCGGCACTCAACGGAATCCATGCCTTAAAGAACTTTTGCCAGCCGCCCTGCCCGCGGTTTCCCTGCTTCGGCCACTCAGACATCAGCATGAACACTATCACCACCCAGAGAATCCAGTGGCCGTGCCGGCCAAATACTGCGTGCAGAGTCGGCATAAGCACCGGCGCAAGCGGGCCGACGATCAGCACGAGCAAGAACACCCCGGCCAACCCGCCGAACGCCGTGAGCATCACCGCTTCAAAGCCGCGACCCATCATTGCGTATTTCTGCCCTGGCATGACTGTCAGTAATGCACTCTCATCTGGCGCAGCCAGCAGGATGGATGGAATGGTATTAGCCATCGACCAGCCCACAAGCAAACCAGCCACGAGCGGCAGCAGCACGCCGGCAGAAATACCGCCCTTCGCCATGTCCAACGCATAAATACCGGCCATGGCAAGCCCCATCACATTGTAGACGTGCAGGGCCGGCACACACGCCACCAGGCAGCCAACAAGGCAGCCAGCCACAGCTGCACCCGCAATCTGAAATACCTCGATCAGCATACCTGCTTCTTTCTTACTTCACCTTCAACTGCTCTGGTGAGTCCATTATGAGCCTTCTTTCCCCGGGCCGGCTGATGCTGACTGTACCCGCAACGTCCACCCGCGCACCACGTTGCGGCACATTAGTTGTATCGATGAGTCCGCGTGCACATGCATTGAACGCCACAACCATAAGCCTGTTACTTCCGTCTGAAATGGGGAATGAGACATAGGCGCTTTCAGCCAGGCCAGTTTTAGGGGTAGCGGCAACAGTGCCTGTAACGCGCACATATGCCGAGTTCATAGCCGGCGTCACCATGCCGATCCCGATCGTGACCACTCCGCCCCGGCGCGCAGCAAGATAAAGCAGCGCCATGCCAATCACAGCCAGTGCGAGAGAAGCGAACCTGAGGAAGCGAAGACTGAACGGCTTGGGCGAGGGCGAATCGCAATAGGGACAGGTGTCCAGCGGACCTATGAACCGGTCGCATGCCGGACAAAGCGCTTCCTGATTGGCATTTTTCTCAGCCACACGCATCTCCATTCATTTTGCACGTCCCTGCCCGTAATAACGAACGAGCAGCCTCATATATTGCGTGGAATGAGTAATATTATTGAAATAAACATGCCAGTGGTGGCAAATGGACCACTTCCGGTACGATCTGCGACTCTTTCTTGCCGCTTATACCTGCCGCTACAGGCTCTTTTTTCCAACTTTGATCCTTTACTCGGAGGTGTGCTGTAGGATTTACTCACGCAGGTTTGCGGCGGATTGCCGGCTGGAGACGTGAAACAATGAAAACAGGTTTTGACAACGAAAAGTATCTGAAAGAGCAGAGCGCCGCGATTATCGAGCGGGCTGCCAAATTCGGCAACAAACTCTATCTCGAGTTCGGTGGCAAAATTGTTTTCGACTATCACGCCGCGCGCATTCTTCCCGGCTTCGATCCGAATGTCAAAATGAGGCTTCTACAGACGCTCAGGGACAAGGCGGATATCATCCTCTGCATCTGCGCCGGGGACATCGAGCGCAAAAAGCTGCGGGCCGACTTCGGCATAACCTACGACTCGGACGCATTGAAGCTGATAGATGAGCTCCGCGACTGGGGCCTTGAAGTCTCCGGTGTAGTAATCACACGCTTTGCCGATCAGCCGGCGGCAATGCAGTTTGCCGACCGTCTCCACCGGAGAAATGTCCGCGTCTGCACTCACCGCGCTACTGCAGGTTATCCGGATGATGTCGACGCCATAGTCAGCGAACGCGGCTTCGGCTCCAATGTCTTTATCGAAACCACCCGCCCGATTGTTGTGGTCACAGCACCGGGACCCGGCAGCGGCAAGATGGCAACCTGCCTGTCGCAAATGTATCACGAGCACAAGCGCGGAGTGAATGCCGGCTACGCCAAGTTTGAAACATTCCCCATCTGGAACCTGCCGCTTGAACACCCGGTAAACGTCGCATACGAAGCTGCCACAGCCGACATTGGCGATTTCAACCAGGTTGACCCGACTCATCTTGCTGCGTACGGGAAAACCGCCATAAACTACAATCGCGATGTTGAGATTTTCCCGGTTTTGAAACGCATTCTGGAGCGTATTTCAGGCCCTGAATCGGTATACCAGTCGCCTACGGACATGGGCGTGAACCGCGCCGGATTCGCAATTGTGGATGACGACATAGTGAGAAAGGCGGCAACTCAGGAAGTCATCCGCCGGTATTTCAGATATGGATGCGAATATGCGATGGGCCTCACCAGTCGCGAGACGACACAGAGAGTACAGATGCTTCTCGAGAAACTGCACGCCAGACCTGAAGACCGGAAGGCCGTGCAGCCGGCCAGGCAGGCGGCACACGCGGCCGAACTGGCGGAAAAAGGCAATGAAGGCATTTTCTGCGGCGCCTCGATCGAACTCCCGGACGGGACCATCGTGACAGGGAAGAATTCGCCGCTCATGCACGCCGCGTCCAGTGTTGTGATGAACGCCGCCAAGAAGCTGGCCGACATACCGGACAAACTGCACCTGCTCTCCCCGAACATCATTGAATCCATCGGCCACCTGAAGAAGGGCATCATGAGAAGCCGCATGCTCAGCCTGGACCTGGAGGAGACGCTCATCGCCTTGAGCATCAGCGCCACATCAAACACGGCGGCCATGCTGGGCATGGAGAAGCTGAAGGAACTGCGCGGATGCGAGATGCACATAACCCATATCCCGACTCCCGGTGACGAGGCCGGCCTGAGGCGGCTCGGCATCAACCTGACCAGTGAACCGAATTTTGCCGGTAAGAATTTGTTTGTAAGCTAAAAGGAGACCAGCCATGCCAAGACGCGAAGACGTTAAGAAAGTATTGATCATCGGTTCCGGTCCGATCGTAATCGGGCAGGCATGCGAATTCGACTACTCTGGAACACAGGCCTGCAAAGCTCTGCGAGCTCTGGGCTATAAGATTGTGCTGGTGAACTCCAATCCCGCCACGATCATGACCGACCCCGGCATGGCGGACGAGACCTACATCGAGCCGCTGAACGTCGAGCGCCTCACACAGATAATCGAGCAGTCACGGCCGGACGCCCTGCTGCCTAATCTCGGCGGCCAGACAGGGCTGAACCTCAGTTCCGAACTGAACAAGGCCGGTGTTCTGGAAAAGTACGGAGTCAAGGTCATAGGGGTCAATATTGACGCCATTGAACGCGGGGAAGACCGTCTCATTTTCAAGGAAACCATGGCAAAACTCGGCATTGATATGCCGAAGAGCAAGATTGCCTACACTGTCGAAGAAGCAGAGAAGATTGCGGAAGAACTTCATTACCCGGTGGTTATACGCCCTGCCTACACGATGGGCGGCACCGGCGGCGGGCTGGTGTACAATACCGAGGAACTTCGCACTGTAGCCAGCCGTGGCATAGCGGTGAGCATGGTGGGCCAGATCCTTGTCGAGGAGTCCGTGGAGGGCTGGGAGGAACTGGAGCTTGAGGTCGTCCGGGATACCAAGGGCAAGATGATCACCATTTGTTTCATCGAGAACGTTGATGCAATGGGGGTTCATACCGGCGATTCCTACTGCGTCGCGCCGATGTTGACAATAAAGCCTGAACTGCAGAAGAAACTGCAGAAGTATTCGTATGACATAGTCGAGGCCATTCAGGTCATAGGCGGAACCAATGTCCAGTTCGCTCACGATCCGAAAACGGGGCGCGTAGTGATCATCGAGATCAATCCGCGCACCAGCCGCTCCAGCGCACTGGCATCCAAAGCCACCGGTTTTCCCATTGCCCGCGTGTCAGCCCAGCTTGCCGGCGGACTGACGCTCGACGAGATACCGTACTGGCGTGACGGCACTCTGGACAAATACACACCGTCCGGCGACTACGTGGTGGTCAAGTTCTCGCGGTGGGCTTTCGAGAAATTCAAGGGCTCAATTGACAAGCTTGGCACTCAAATGCGCGCAGTAGGCGAAGTAATGAGTATCGGCAAGAATTACAAAGAGGCATTCCACAAGGCGATACGATCATTGGAGATCGGGCGCCACGGTCTGGGGTTTGCGAAGGACTTCAACCGCAAGTCCCTGCAGGAACTTATGGACATGCTGCATGAAGCCACCAGCGAGCGCCAGTTCATGATGTACGAGGCCCTGCGCAAAGGAGCCGATGTCGAAGAACTGCACCGGCTGACCCACATCAAGATCTGGTTCATTCAGCAGATGAAAGAACTGGTGGAGCTTGAAGAGAAGATTTTGAAGTTCAAGGGCAAAACTCTTCCAGACGACCTGCTGACCGAGGCAAAGAAAGATGGATTTGCCGACAAGTATCTGGCGAAGCTCCTTGGCGTGCCCGAAGCCCAGATCCGGAAACAGCGGACAGCCCTCGGAGTCGTCGAAGGATGGCATGCGGTCCCTGTAAGCGGCGTCAACGATGCAGCTTATTACTACAGCACTTACAATGCGCCGGACCAGGTACCGACCAGCAAGAATCGCAAGATCATGATTCTTGGCGGGGGCCCCAACCGTATCGGTCAGGGTATCGAGTTCGACTACTGCTGCGTCCATGCCGCTCTCACTCTTCGTGATCTCGGTTTTGAGACCATCATGGTCAACTGCAACCCGGAAACCGTCTCCACCGACTACGATACATCGGACAAACTCTACTTCGAGCCGCTTACCGTCGAAGATGTTCTCAGTATTTACGAGAAGGAAAAGCCGGAGGGGGTGATCGTACAATTCGGCGGTCAGACACCGCTCAATCTTGCCGCAGAGCTCGAAAAGGCAGGAGTGAAGATTCTCGGAACCACCCCGGCAAGCATCGACCTGGCCGAAGATCGGGACCTGTTCAGGAAGATAATGGACAAGATGGGAATACCAATGCCGGAGTCCGGCATGGCAGGCAACGTCGAGGAGGCGTTGGACATTGCGAAACGAATCGGCTATCCGGTCATGTGCCGCCCGTCCTTTGTGCTTGGCGGCCGCGGCATGGAAGTCATCCACGACGAAGAGATGCTCCGTCACTACGTCGCAACAGCCGTGGCCGTAACGCCGGACCGGCCCATCCTGATAGACAGATTTCTCGATAACGCCATCGAGACTGAGGCCGATGCCATTTGCGACGGCACCGATACGTTCATTCCGGCAATCATGGAACACATTGAACTGGCTGGCGTACATTCCGGCGATGCCGCATGTGTTATTCCACCCGTCAACATACCCGAGAAGCATATGAAGACTCTCGCAGAGTATACACGGAGAATAGCCCTGGAACTGAAGGTGGTGGGACTGATGAACATGCAGTACGCAATCTGCAGGGATGTGGTCTATGTCCTTGAAGCTAATCCTCGCGCCTCACGAACAGTTCCACTGGTGTCAAAGGTTTGCGGGATCTCAATGGCCCGAAGCGCCACCGAGGCAATGATGGGCAGGAAGCTCGTCGACCTTAAACTCAAACACCGGCATGTTCCGCACTTCGGCGTGAAGGAATCTGTTTTCCCGTTCAATATGTTCCCTGAAGTGGACCCGATACTCGGGCCGGAGATGCGGTCAACCGGCGAAGTGCTGGGAATGGCTGATTCGTTCGGCATGGCATACTACAAGGCGCAGGAAGGTGCGAAGCAGAAATTGCCGTCGGAGGGCACTGTTCTTGTCAGTGTGTCGAGAAAAGACCGCGGCGGTCTGTCTGATATCGTCCGGCACTTCGCCAGGATGGGCTTCGGAATCAAGGCGACCGATGGTACACACGCGTTTCTGGCCGAACACGGAATAAAGTCGGAACTGATCCTCAAACTGCATCAGGGCCGGCCGAATGTGGTGGATGCAATCAGGAATGGTGAAATTCAACTCGTCATCAATACGCCGATCGGCAAGATGGGACAGTCCGACGATTCATATATCCGTAAGGATGCGATCAAATACAAGGTTCCGTACATTACCACACTTGCGGCCGCTGCTGCGGCAGCCAAAGGCATTGACGCCAGCAAGAAGGGTAAGGCAACGGTGAAATCACTGCAAAGCTACCACATGGACCTGAAGTAGAGGTAGGGGGTCGCGGTCGCGGGCAGCATTCGGAGCAGTCATCGTCCGAATGCGCTCTTATTCTTCGTCCTGATCCTTAACAGACGGCGGTCCGTCGGCCGACGGACCGCCTTATCCGGGACGAAAGCAGATTCAGTCTGCTTTACTCAATCGTGATTGCTTCGACGGGACAATCAGCCGTTGCTTCTTTGCACTTTTCAACCGCGCCCGCCGGAACCTGGGCAGCAATGACTTTCACTGTGCTATCGCCCATCTCGAAAACCTCAGGGCAAGTATCAACGCAAAGTCCGCAACCTGTGCAAGTGTTCTGATCAACTACTGCCTTCATCTTACCACCCTCCTCATGTTTTTACGCTGACTCAACCCACATCGATCTGCTCGCTTCTCCAATTCACCAGACGGGGAGAGAAGATAGCCGGAAATCATCGGGGGTCAAGCCCAATAGCTATCAAGCTAAGGATCCCACGGCAACAATTCGCTAACTTATCCATCGTTCTCGTCCTCAGCGAG
>JBAXMA010000097.1:0-8942 GCA_037134535.1 bacterium | reverse complement strand
GTCGTGGGCCGCGGGGCAAGGCTCCTGCGCGGACCAGCGCCAGCAGGCGGGGGTACAGGCAAGAATCTCTCCTACATGACAACGTCGGTCACTGTCGGCGGCGGCGAGAGTTACGATGCCATCCTTGACACAACAGGTCTGAAACCTGGCACATACTTCATCTACTCCTCAAACTTGGACCAGTTGAGTAACGGGGCCCAGGACAATGGTGGAATAATGACTGAGATCGAAGTGAAATAGCACAAATACTGCGTGACGAAGGAGAAATGAATGAATACTGCGACTGGAAGAAACAGGAAGAGAGTGGCGGCCTATCTGGCTGTATTGCTAATTGCGCTGGCGTCGACCGTCGCATGGGCGGAGATTGATGGCATCACCGGCACAACATTCAATCTGACGGCAAAGAGCGCCCACATCGTCACCCCGGACGGTAATAGCCTGCTCATATGGGGTTATGCCACGAACGCAAGCACAGTGGCGCAATATCCGGGCCCGACGCTCATCGTCAACCAGGGCGACACGGTGATTATCAACCTGCAGAACCAGCTGACGGTGCCGACGTCGATCGTCTTCCCCGGCCAGACGGGAGTTGCCGCTACCGGTGGGTCAGCCGGCCTGCTGACGAAAGAAGCCTCCGCGGGCGGCGGAACGGTAAGTTACACGTTCACCGCCTCGCAGCCCGGTACCTACCTGTATAACAGCGGAACACGACCGGACCTTCAGGTGGAAATGGGCATGGTCGGCGCTCTGATAGTGAGACCACCGGTTAGTACGCAGGCTTACAATCACGCCGACACGACCTTTGATACCGAGTTCCTTTTCCTCCTGACAGAGATGGATCCTAGATTCCATGACCTTATCGAACAAGGTCGCATGGCTGAAGTAGATACAACCACATTCTTCCCTGTCTACTGGTTCATCAACGGCAGATGCGGCCCGGACACGCTTGCAGATTCGTATGTTTCATGGCTTCCAAGCCAGCCTTACAGCTGCGCGCCGATGATGAACCCGGGCGATCGCCTGCTGATGCGGCTGGTGGGTGGCGGCCGAGATCCTCATCCCTTCCATTTCCACGGCAACAACGCCACCATAGTGGCCCGTGACGGCCGCATGCTTGAGAGTCAGCGCGGGGTCTCCGGACCGGACCTGGCTGAGTCTGACTTCACCCTCACTGCATATCCCGGCGGCACGGTCGACGCGATCTACACATGGACAGGTGCAAAGCTCGGATGGGACGTTTACGGCCACCAGCCAGGCGATGCGCTTGCACCGAATGAGTATGCGCCCGATCACGGCAAGCCATTTCCCGTGGCTCTGCCCTCTCAGCAATCGTTGACCTACGGCGAGCATTTCGGAGGGGGCCCCTTCCTCGGTACGCCCGGAGCAATACTGCCCGGTACATTCAGTCTCAATCCTGACGGTGCATACATGTATATGTGGCACTCGCACACCGAGAAAGAGATCGTTAACGACAACGTATTCCCCGGCGGAATGATGACTATGCTGATGATAATGGCGCGGGGCAACTGATTGCTCATTTAACCAGTTCGAAAGGAAGAACAATGACCAAGCGAAAAGTAGGATCAATACGCAGCTCACTCATGTTGTGGGCGGGATGCCTTATGGCCTCCACGATCGCCCAGGGAGCTGACGTCTATCTGCGGACCGGCGTAATAACAAATGCAATGCCTGATGGCAGTAATGTTGTAATGTGGGGATTCTCCAGAGACTCGAGTGATGCTGACGACGATGGTGCCGTGACAGTTCCCGGACCGGAGCTGGTAGTGACACATGCCGACAGCAGTCTCACAATTCATCTCGACAACAGACTTCCGGTGCCTGTGTCGATCGTAATCCCCGGCCTGGTTGGTTCGAGCGGGCCGGTCCCTGTCAGGAGTCTTACAGATGGGCGGGCCATGTCATTCACGCATGAAGCGCCCCCGGGTGGCACAGCAACCTACACATGGAACAATCTACGGCCAGGCTTGTTCCTGTACCAGAGCGGATCTCATCCCGCTGTCCAGGTGCAGATGGGACTCTATGGCGCACTCAAGAAAGACGCAGGGGTTCAGCTTGCCTATGCCGGTGTACCTTACAGCACTCCGATCACTTTGCTGTTCAGCGAGATTGATCCTGCTCTTCACCACGCAGTGGCGACCGCCAACTACGGACCGGGACTGGCAATGTCCAGTACCGTCGACTACAGCCCGAGATACTTCATGATCAACGGACTCTGCTATACCAATGGTGCCGCACCCATCGACGCCGGACATCCCGGTGGGAATGTTCTTCTCAGGCTCCTGAACGCCGGACTCAGGACCCATATACCTATCGTCAATGGCGCTTATCTCAAGCTCGTGGCAGAGGATGGCTTCGCGTATTCCTACCCCAAAACTCAGTATTCCGCGTTTCTCGCCGCCGGAAAAACAATTGATGCCATCTTCACTCCGGACACAACAAATCGGTTTGCTCTGTACGACCGGGCCCAGGGCCTGGTCAACAGAATGAATTCGCCCGGCGGTATGCTGGCCTATCTCAACGTCAGCGGCATGCCTACATGGACTTTGACCATGGGCATAACACCCGCGGCATCAGGTTCTGTTACCTCTTCTCCTCTGCCGCAACTGGACGGCACATACACGAATGGCACTGTTGTTACAGTGTCGACAAGTCCCAATAGAGGATTCCTGTTCGATCACTGGAGCGGCGATCTATCCGGGTCACTGTCAACCAGCCAGATTACTATGACTGCCGACAGGAGTGTTCTTGCTCACTTCATCCGTAGGCCGGCACAACTCTTCTGGCAATTGCCGACAGGTCGGGTCGCTTCCTGGGTCCTGCAACCAAATGGAACTCTCAGGAACACTTTCAACATATATACCAATACTACCACATGGCAGGTTCGGGCAATTGGAGATATGAACAACGACAATGTATCCGACTTGATCTGGCAGTTGCCAACAGGACAGACTGCCGTCTGGTTCATGAGAACAAACGGAACAGCTATGTCCACTTTCAACACCTACACCAATACAACAACCTGGATGATCAGGGGCGCCGGCGACATTAACGGGGATGGAGTCGCCGACCTGATCTGGCAATTGCCGACAGGGCAGGTATCGGTCTGGTTCATGAACGCAGGTGGCACGAAGAATTCGGGCTTCAACATATACACTGGAACCAGTCCGTGGGTGATTCGCGGTGTGGGAGACATTGATGGCGACGGAATTGCGGACCTTATCTGGCAGGATCCGACTACCGGCAAAGTTACCTGCTGGTTCATGAATGCCAACGGCACCACCAGATCGACTTTCAATGTCTCCACGAGCACCAGCCTGTGGCAGATTCGGGGTGTTGCTGACGTTGACGGAGATGGAATCGGAGACTTGATCTGGCAGTATCCGTCTTCCGGCGGGGTAGTTTGCTGGTTAATGAATGCCAACGGCACCATGAAGTCCTCCATTAACATTTCCACCGGACTAACTTCCTGGCTGATCAAGGCAACCGGTAATTAATTGGCATGTACATAGAGGAATGAGATCGCGATTAGAAGTGCACAGAAACAGCGTCGAACGGAAATCAGAAGTAATGCCCCAGAAGCTGTGAGACAACTGCAGAAGAGCGGCCGGCGTGGCAGCCGGCCCTCCCAATTCTGAGCACAATAGAGTGATTTCGATAAGGGAGGGCGCGGTGCCACCCGCGCCGGGAATTGTTTCACAGCTTCTTAGTTATGCCGGGGATGGCATGCGTTGGTAGGGACGATGTAACTGAAGCAATCAGGACATGACATGAAAACCCGGTCACGAACAATCAAAGCAATTGTATCAACCTTGTCCATCTGCGCGGTAATCTGGGCAACTTGCATTGGGACAGGCTGCGTTTCCGGGCGAGTGTCGCCCGGAAACGAGTCAGCCGGGGCGGAGGCTGCAGCGCTGCGTGACAAGTGGGGCATTGAAATCACGAGTCTCCGGATGTCCGGGCACGGACGCCTGATCGATTTCCGTTACCGTGTTCTGGATCCTGAAAAAGCTGCTGTCATGGGTGACCGCAAGGTCTCGCCATCAATGATCGAGCAAGCGACAGGTACCAAACTGGTCATACCCAATACACCCAAACTCGGCCCGCTCCGCCAATCTGCAATGCGCCTCGAAAAGGGGAAGGTCTACTTTATGCTCTTTGCAAACTCAGGACGCCTGGTCAAGTCCGGCAGCCAGGTTACGATAGTCATAGGCGATTTCAAGGTCAGGGACCTTACTGTCGAGTAATCATCCACGAAAAGGAATGAACAATGCCAATTCGTGACATCGTAAAGCGGAACTCATTCTTAACAGCACTGAATCATGTCCGAAATGCGGATTCACACCGGCTGTTTCTATTTGCGGCGGTCATGGCAATCTTCCTTACGCCCGGCCTCAGTTGGGCCTGCGCTTGCGGATGCGCAGTGTTCGATGTGGGAACCCGCTCAATACTGCCAACGTCCCAGGGCGGTTTAGCATTCCTGGAGTATAACTTCATGGATCAGAACAAGACATGGAGTGCCGGTTCCAGGGCGTCTGCAGATTCAAACAGGGACAAAGAAATCCGGACTGACTTCTTCACCGCAGGCTGCCAGTACATGTTCAATCGTGAGTGGGGTATTCTGCTGGAAGTACCCTACTGGAAACGAACCTTCGATAAGACAGATGATAACGGCGATCTTGTCAGATCCCGGAACAGCAGTTTCGGCGACATACGTATCAAAGCTGTCTATTCCGGTTTCTCGCCAGCTATGTCATCCGGTGTCAGCATTGGCGTGAAACTTGCCACCGGCGAAACCGACTGCCCGGGGTTTGATCGTGACACTGATATTGGAAGCGGAAGCACTGATGCCCTTTTCGGCGCATTCATGAGGGGCCATCTGCCTGTCGGCAGGAATCTGGATTGGTTCGTCAACGGCCAACTGGATGTGCCGGTCATTATGAGCGGGGACTATCGTCCAGGTAGCGATCTGAACGCCATTGCCGGGATCCATCATACAGGCGTAAGAGTCGGAGGAGCCAGGATCGTTCCGGTTGCTCAGGCTATCTTTTCCCATCATTGGCAAGACAGCGGTTCCAATTCCGATCCGGACAACAGCGGATATGACACGATCCTTCTTTCTCCGGGTGCAGAGCTGGATATGGCAGGCTTTAAGATTTATGCAGACGCGGGTTTTCCCGTGTATCAGTACGTCAATGGTACCCAGTTGGTGGCACCAGTGCTCTTCACAGTGAGATTGTCCCACAGTTTTTGACAAAAGCGCAGCGATATGCAGAATGGTAAGAATGCGTACATGATGGCACCTCACATGAAACGCTCATTCTGCCTCACCGGACAATCGGTGATGGTTTGCATACTTTTATTCTACAGTTCGGTGCTGTCGTCGGCTGCCGACCGTCAGACCGTTTCAACAACCTGCCGTTTTGACCCACCGGGGCTCGTCTCAGGCACAAATGGATACACTCAGGTCTCAGTAGCAGGCTGTGTATCCAGCATCATTGCAGGACGGCCGCAGTTGCCATTCCGCACCGTACGACTCCTGCTGCCGCCCGAGGCAGGGGCAAACAGCATTACGGTATCGGCACTGGTGGAGACTGTTATCCTAGAAGTACCGCAGCCGCTTGAGTATGGCCACAATCCCGTTCCAGCAGGCAACCGGATCGCCGTCCATGAAGTCAAACCTGATCCGGCTGTGTACCAGTCCACGAATGCCTTCCCTGCCCTGTCGGCGGAACTGGCCTCAGTCCAGCGCCTGGATGGTTACAATATCGCTATTGTCCGTGTCTTCCCGCTCAGGTATGAGCCCGTTCCAGGCCGCCTTATCTTTACCCCGGCACTACGTGTAGATATCGCACTTTCGTACATCAGACACAGTGCCGAGATAGCGCTGACAGCACGGCAGGATCAAAGACAAGTCAGCGCGATAGTTGACAATCCCGAAACGCTGAAGGCCTACAGCACTGCAACATCAATTACGGGGAACTCCTCTTCACAAATGGAGGGTTCTTCCACTTGTGACTATCTCCTTATCACCGCTTCCACGCTACTGTCCTATTTTGCGCCGCTTGTCAGTTATCGCGCGAGCCAGGGGCTCGCAGTGCAAACTGAAACTGTACAGAACATCACCAATAGCTTTGCCGGGCGCGATTCCGCGGAGAAGATCCGCAACTACATACACTATGCTTACACCAACTGGGGGGTTAAATATGTCCTTTTGGGCGGAGATGTCGGCGTGGTCCCGGTTCGCGGCGTTTACGCCCGCTGCAGCGGGCAGGAACTGACCAGTATGCCGTCAGATCTCTACTATGCATGTCTCGATGGCTCATGGAACGGAAACAGCAACAGTGTGTGGGGTGAGCCGACCGATGGCGATACCGGCGGCGATGTTGATCTGCTGGCCGAAGTAATAGTCGGACGGGCACCAGTTGACACGCAGGCCGAGGTCGAGAATTTTGTCGCCAAGACTCTGGCCGCAGAAAGCAACACTGTGAGTCGCAGCCATGCGCTGCTGGCTGGCGAGTATCTTAACGTAATGTTCTCTCAGGGCGGAAATTCGCTCGACACCTTACTGCCAGCCGTCAGCAACAGCCACAGCATTGCGACATGGCTTGACGACCGCCCAGACACTGTCCCTGCGTGGACTACCGCCGACGCCGTCAGAAACCTGAGCACCTCGCCTCTCCTTGTGGCACATTACGGCCATACTGATGACGCCACACTCATGCGAATGACGGCAGCTGATCTGGATTCCCTCTCGAATGCACTACCATTCTTTCTATACAGCGCCGGATGCGACGCCGGATGGTTCGACAATTTCGCACCGCCCGACTGCATAGGCGAGGAATTTATCAAATACAACCGGCAAGGTGCATTCGCGGCGGTCCTGAATGTCAGGCTCGGATGGTTTGACTGGGATAGCGAATGGTTGTACAGCGGCGAGTATCAGCGGTGTTTCTTCAATGGCATTCTGACTGGCGGCCGATCCCTTCTCGGCGTTGCTCACCAGTTGGCTAGGCAGGACATGATCGGCAGCGTGGAAACGTCCGGTCTCAATATGCCATACCGGTGGTGCTACTTCGGACTCGTGCTCCTTGGCGACCCCTGTTCCGCCATACAGGTCCCGATAACGCTTACTTTACGGCCAGAATCAGACGCCTCGACATCTGTGATAGAGTGGAATAGCCAGTCCAACGCAATGTATGCTGTATTCAGGACCATGGACTTGAAAGGGTCCAATGTTGTGTGCCTGGCAAGCAATCAGCCTGCTCTCTCGCCACTGAACATCTACAGCAATGCCGTTAACGGCATTGCCCGCGCCTTCTATTATGTGCGCGAAACGCGCTGATTCTCATGTGAGTTCGGCACCGTTCTGGACAAGGTCGAGTTGAAAGCATGTATTTGAACGCATGCCCATGTTCCGGTAAGATTGAAGGCTTCGTCACCATCACAAGCTGACAGGAACCCACAGAAAATAATCAGAACTGGAAGTAAACGATTTGTCATGGGCGATTTCCTTCAGTGTCAGTTATTGCCAGTGACTGGCTGTGGTCGAATCTCCCGTGCTGTCATGTTTTGCAAATACGTTGCGATGTCCGTGCCAACCTGCTTGGGATGTGTCAAACCAACCGGGGTATCCTTGAAGAGCACAGCATAGAAGGCGCAGGCAACGAGATATGTTCCGGTCATATTCGGATGCGTTATGTCAGCATAGAGTTCTATAGCAGGTTTATCTGCTCGCACATTCTTCCAGATCGTGCCAGCGGGAATGAGAAGTGCGTTGTTTTGCTGAGCCATGGTGGTGTAACTCTTTGTCAGCCGCTCCTGCATGCCTTCATAGATTGCAACCTCCGGAACATATGGAGCATTGTCTGGATCTCCATTCTTCTTGGCCATGGTCATGTAGAATGCAACCTGAGACTTAGGATTGGCCTGCCTGATGCTCTGACAGAGTTTTGTGGCATTCGAGAACACATCCGTCAACCACCGCTCCCCTAATGCCGGCAACTGACTCTGTTCTTGCAATACTACAAAGTCCCACGTTCCCTTATTAATCTTCTCCTTCAGCGCTGCATCAGTAGCGTGTTGAGATAATTTGTAACCCCCTGGAGCGTGCATGTCACATTCCAGAGAATGCCCACGCGCCTTGGCCATGTGGGCGAGTAGGCGCATCCAGACCGTTGCCAAGATTAACCGACCTGCCTATGAGCTTGTTGTAATCAAAGGCATCTTTCTTGCCACCAGGCTCAGCCACTGCTGAGGGTCCGCATAGCCCAACCAGCAGCAGAGTATAAATTACATTCTTCATAGTCATCACACCAGCTACGCAGGACCAGCTCTATTGCAGTTGATTAGTGCTGACCTCTGTTACGAGGAGACTCTGGGGCCATGTACCCCATCCGTCGGTATAAGTCTGAACCTGGAACACCACCTGGCTAGATACCGCCACAAACGGCAGGCATGCAGCTTCCTGATCGACATACCACCCACGGCCACTCATCCGGTTCTCAGCCGTCCTGTATACCAGTATCTGATTTCCATCAGCTTTAACAACAATTGCATCGGCATCGCCATCGTTACTGCAGGTCAAAATGGCATTGTAAGTGGATCCCGGATGAACGTCGGCGGTCCGCTCCATAACTTCTCCGTTAAACATGTGTCCACCAAACGTAACCATAAACCGGCTTCGGCCCCAACCGTTGTTGAATTGTGATTCGTTTACGGTGGCAGATGAATCTGTCGACGTGGAGTCATCACAACCCGACAAAACCAGAATTCCCCAGCAAACGAGCAATCCACCAACTGTCGTCAATCTACGGCATGTCATGGTATTACATCCTTTCAATTTGCCTGAATGGCTACCACATCCTGTTCGTCACCGCTTCCAACTCAATCTTTACATTATCCGGCAGATCAGTCATAAAATC
>JBAXMA010000096.1:0-8958 GCA_037134535.1 bacterium | reverse complement strand
TCTCATCACTGCTGAAAAAATACTTTATCGGCAATGGCTACCGTGCGCAGACAGCATTGACCGCCGATGCTGCCCGTGAAACTTTTTCCAAAACAGTTTTTGATGTCGTGATCATTGACTACCACCTGCCGAACCTGCCGGGTGATGTCCTCCTGCAGGAATTTCTGCATCAGCGCCCCGACACCGTGTGTATCATGATAACCGCCGACACCCGGCCCGATCTGGCTCTTGACTGGACAAAAAACGGCGCCGCAGCCTGTATGCAGAAGCCATTCAAACCCGAATACCTGATCGAGATTTGCGACAATGCACGGCGACAGAGGGCCCTGATCCGGGTTCCCGACCTGCTCGAAGAGCGGACGAGGCAACTGCAGGAGAGCGAGGAACGCTTCCGCAACATGGCCGACCTGCTCCCTGAACCAATCTTTGAGACAAACCTGCAGGGCGTGCTCACCTTCGTGAACCGGCAGGCCTATGCGATGTTCGGCTTCACAGCGAAAGACTTCAAGAAGGGCTTGCTTGCATTGGATATGGTCGCGCCTGATTCCCGCACCCATGCCGCGAACAACATGCAGAGGGCTCTGAGCGGCGAGGCTCTCGGGACTAATGAGTACGAGGCACAGCGAAAAGACGGCAGCACATTCCCGGTCCTCATCAGTTCTGTGGTGGTGCTCTCCGGCGACGAACCGGTTGGCCTTCGCGGAGTCATCGTAGACATCTCCGAACGTAAAAGGACCGAACAGCATATCAAGGCGCAATCCGAGGAATTGCGGAAGAAAAATGCCGAACTTGAGCGATTCAGCTACACGATTTCGCATGACCTGAACAGTCCACTGATCACGATCAAGGCATTCGTCAAGACGCTGCTGAAGGATATGGCCGTCGGGCGGCATGACAGGCTTGTTGCCTATCTCACGCGAATAGGCACCGCAGCCGAAAGCATGGGGCAACTGCTCACAAATCTGCTCCTGCTCTCCAGAGTCGGGCGGACCGTCAGTCAACCCATCGATGTAGATATGAACAATGTTGTTCACGGTACCCTGGCGCTTCTGGCCGGACCGATTGCAGAACAAAAGGCGACAATACGCGTCATGCCCGAACTGCCCCACGTCAAAGGCGACCGGCAACGTATTGCTGAAGTTGTGCAGAACCTGCTGGAGAACGCGCTCAAGTACATGGGCGGCCAGACAGAGCCGTGCATTGAGATAGGCGTGGAGCGGGTGGATCCGGACAGCCCACAGTCCACAGCCCAAGGCTCACAGCCCACAGTCCACAGTCCACAGCCCACAGTCCACAGTCCCGTCTTCTATGTGTATGACAACGGGGTTGGCATTGAGCCACAGAACCTGGACCGGGTTTTTGATCTCTTTGACAAGCTTGATCCCACTACAAAAGGCCCCGGTATCGGACTGTCGCTCGTGAAACGCATTGTTCAAGCACACGGCGGCAGAATTTGGGTGGAATCAAAAGGACTGGGCAAAGGCAGCGCGTTCAAGTTCACACTGCCGGGAGCGTAGAGCGGTCTCGCGTCCTGGACCTGTCCACACAACGAATAACATTATCGTGTTTGCATCATCTTGTTTGCATTGCCACAAACGCAAGAAACGAGTACAGTCGAAATATCGGGCTACTGGTCTTACGTCCGGCAGAACAGCAACTTGGAGAGCAAATGAAGAAGTCCACCAACGCCAAAACCAACGCCAAAACCAACGCCAAAACCAACGCCAAAACCAACGCCAAAACCAACGCCCCCAAAACGGCAACCAAAAAGCGTTTGAGTGGTCTGCCCGCGGCGGAAACCGATCCGGTCGCTGTTTCACCGCAACTGCCGGCGGAGCAGTCAAACATTTTTCCGATCGTGGGCATCGGCGCATCTGCCGGCGGACTGAAGGCGTTTGAAGCCTTTTTCTCAGGCATGCCCAAAGACAAGGATCCCGATATGGCTTTCGTCCTGGTCCAGCATCTGGCCCCGGATCACAAGAGCATTCTCACCGACCTCATCCGACGCTATACCCGCATGAAGGTGTTCGAGGTGGTGGACGGGATGGTGGTGCAACCCAATTGCGCCTATATCATCCCACCCAACTGCGATATGGCCTTCCTGAATGGCGGTTTGCAGTTGTTGCCGCCATCCGCGCCCCGCGGCCAGCGCCTGCCGATCGACTTCTTCTTCAACTCGCTGGCGCACGACCAGCACGACCGGGCCATCTGCATTGTGCTTTCCGGCACCGGCAGCGATGGCACGCTGGGACTTCGCGCCATCAAGGGTGAAGGCGGCATGGCCATGGTCCAGAACCCTGAATCCACCGAGTATGACGGCATGCCGCGCAGCGCATTAGGCACCGGTCTGGTGGATTACGAACTGCCGCCAGCCGAGATGGCCGCACAACTTATAGCCTATGTGAGTCATGCCTTCAAAAAAGCCGCAAAGATCGGTAACGAACCGGTGTCCAAGACTGAGAACGCGATCAAAAAGATTTTCATTCTGCTGCGCGCGCAGACCGGTCATGACTTTTCCCAGTACAAGCCCAACACAATCCACCGCCGTATTGAGCGGCGGTTGGCCGTCAACCAGATCAGTTCAATGGATAGCTATGTCAAACATCTGCAGCAGAAACCGGCCGAGGTGGAAGCCTTGTTTCGCGACCTCTTGATCGGTGTGACTGGTTTCTTTCGCGATCCAGAGGCATTCAAAGTCCTGGAGGAGCATGTCATCCCGAGGCTTTTTTCCTACAAGTCAATTAGTACCGGAATACGCGTATGGTCGACAGGCTGCTCAACTGGTGAAGAAGCCTATTCCATAGCCATCCTGCTCGCTGAACAAATGGAAACCCTTAAGAAGAGCTGTACTGTTCAGATTTTTGCCACCGACATTGATTCAAACGCGATCGCCACAGCCCGCGCCGGTCTCTATCCTGCCAGTATTGCCGCCGACATTACACCTGTGCGACTTGCGCGATTCTTTACACCCGAGCCCGACGGCAGTGCCTACCGCATTCACAAAGCCATCCGCGACATGCTGATTTTTTCCGAGCAGAGCGTGATCAAAGATCCGCCCTTTTCCAAACTCGACCTGATCAGTTGCCGCAATCTGCTGATTTATCTCAACAGTGACTTGCAGAAGAAACTCATCCCGCTGTTTCACTACGCACTGAATCCCGGCGGCTTTATCTTCCTCGGCACATCGGAGAACGTGAGCGAGTTCAACACTCTGTTTGGCCCATGGCAGAACCACAAGGCAAAGCTGTACCAGCGAAAGGATGACAGCTATGGCACAAAGCGCCCTGCCATGAGTCTTTTTCTCCCGCCCGCACCGGCGGTCACTGTGTCACTCCCGCGACCCGGGGAGAGAATACAACTTCCCGCGAAACTGCCCCTGCGAATTCTGACCGAACAGTCGCTCCTGCATCAGATAGCACCGGCTGGCGCGCTGGTCAACGGCAGAGGCGACATTCTCTATCTGCACGGTCGCGCAGGAATGTATCTGGAGCCCATGCAGGGCGAGGCCGGCAGCAGCAATATTCTTAAAATGGCACGCGAAGGGTTACGGATGGAACTGACCACGGCCCTGCACAGGGCAAAGAGCGGTGACAAATTCGTGCACCACTCAGGCCTGCGCGTCAAAACCAATGGTCACTTCAACATTGTCAATCTGACCATCCGGCCGGTGATAACAGGTGGCGACGCAACACTTGAGGAACCCCTGTACCTGATCGTCCTGGAGGAAGCGGTTGTCGACAACGACAAGCAGTCTGCAAAAGATCGGGACGATGAACTCGTCAGCCACTCAACCTCGCAAAGCGCAAAAACAGCTGCACACATCGAAGCGCTCAAGCTGGAATTGCGGACCAAAGAGGAATATCTCCAGACTGCCAACGAGGAGTTGGAGACATCCAACGAAGAGCTCAAATCCTCCAATGAGGAAATGCAGTCAGTCAATGAAGAACTGCAATCCACCAATGAAGAACTTGAAACTTCCAAGGAGGAGCTGCAATCGGTCAACGAGGAACTGGCCACAGTCAATGTTGAGCTTCAAAACAAGGTGAGTGATCTGTCGCGATCCAATAACGACATGAACAACCTGCTGTCCGGCACGGGCATCGGCACCGTCTTTGTGGACCATCAACTCCGCATCACTCGCTTTACTCCTGCAACCACCAGAATCATCAACCTGATCCTGAGCGATGTGGGGCGCCCTGTGGCACATCTTGTCACCAACCTGAAGAACTACGACAGTCTGACAAAAGACATAAAATCAGTATTGGACACCCTGGTTCCCAAAGAGGTGCAGGTGCAGTCTACGGAGGGCGCGTCATACCTGATGCGCATCCTGCCTTATCGTACGATGGACAATGTGATCGAAGGCGCAGTGATCACCTTTGTGGATATCTCTGAATTGCACAAGGCCCAGGTCGCGCTTCGTGCCGCCAATAACAGTCTGCTACGCCTGGCCATAGTTGTGCGTGATGCGCACGATGCCATCACCGTACAGGACATGAGTGGACGCATCACCGCATGGAATCAGGGTGCCGTGAGGATCTATGGCTGGACTGAAGCCGAAGCACTGGCCATGAATGTGTGCGATCGAATCCCGGAACAACTGCGAAAGGACTCGCTTATCACGCTGGCCCAGCTTGGCCAGACAACAGTGCTGAAGCCATATCTTTCCCAGCGTCTCGCCAAGGATGGTACAATCAAGGAAGTCTCGATCATCTCCACTGCGCTGGTGAATGAGTCCGGGCAGATGTATGCCATTTCAACGACGGAGAGGGAGCAGGAGAAGCAGTTGTGAGTTGCGAATGGAGAATGAAGAGTGAGTGTTGTTCGACATATTCTTGCCCTGGAAGATGAAGAGTCGCACGCTGAACTGATTGAGCGGGCATTCTGCAGCCGGCGCGACGAATACAGCATCACGCTCGTCAGCTCCATCGCGCAGGCCCGCGCCTCAATGGCAAAATCTGAACCGGACCTGCTCCTGGTTGACTTCTATCTGCCGGATGGTGGCGGCGAGGAGTTCATGATCTCGCTCGGCGGCAAGTATCCTGTCATCATGATGACAGCCTTCGGCGACGAAGCACTGGCAGTACAGTCGATCAAAGCCGGCGCACTGGATTATGTGGTCAAGTCGCCCGAGACCTTTGAACTGCTCCCGCACACAGCTGATCGTGCCCTGCGCGAATGGGATCTGCGAACTGCCAACCGGCTTGCCGCAGATACTCTCAGGGAAAGCGAAGAACACTTCCGCACAATGGCCGAACAACTGATGGACGTGCTCTTTTCAGCCGACATCAATGGCATCATTACCTATGTCTCGCCGTACGCAAGGTATGTCTTCGGTTGCACCGACCAGG
Source organism: bacterium (assembly GCA_037134535.1). GTDB lineage: Bacteria > Verrucomicrobiota > Kiritimatiellia > SPBP01 > SPBP01 > JBAXKQ01. The sequence continues at coordinate 3,607 of JBAXMA010000096.1, read as the reverse complement.
AAATGATCGGCCGGCCGTTCATTGAGTTCCTACCGGAACAGGAGGTTGCTAAAGCCATGGAGCAGGCTCAAGCCGACATGACCTCAGGGCAGGCAACCCGGAACCTGCAATTGACCATGAAGCGTAAGAGCGGTGAAACGTTCGATGGCGAACTCAACAGCACCGTGCTCCGGAAAGACGGCCGGAATATCGGCACAATGGGACTGATCCGGGATATCTCCGAACGGAAGCGGCTTGAATCAGAGCAACAAACCATACTCGCGCTTCTGAAACTGCTCAACTCCGACCGTGACCTTCATGGGCTGATACGAAACGCCTGCTCTTTTCTTGCAACGTGGTCTGTCTGCCCGGCAGTGGCCATCCGATTGCGCGAGGGTGCCGAGTATCCATATTTTGATGCACAGGGATTTGCGAAGACATTCACCACGCAGGAGAACCAGCTGTGCACCAGAGATAAATGCGGCAAGGTAGTGTGCGACGACAAAGGCAAGCCCGTACTCGAGTGCATATGCGGCAAGGTTCTGTGCGGCACATGCGACCCGGCAAAGTCCTTCTATACACCACACGGCAGTTTCTGGACCAATTCAATTACCGAGCTGCTCGCCTGCCCTGACGGCGCCGCTCTTCCGGACAGATTGCGCACTGGTTGTAACAAAGCCGGATATGAATCGGTGGCTCTCATTCCACTCAAGGTGGGATCAAAAACGTTAGGCTTGATTCAGTTGAACGACAAGCAGAAGAATCGATTTTCCAGAATACAGATCAACTTCCTCGAGCGCCTGGCAAACAACATCAGCCAGGCAGTGCTGGCCGCCATGAGCACAGAAGCGCTCCACAATAGCGAGGAACAATACCGGGAGTTGATCGAAAACATTGACGACGTGATTTTCTCGATGACGGCCACGGGAATCTTTACCTATATCAGCCCGGCAATCACGAGACTGACCGACTACTCAGCGGAGGATCTAATCGGAAAATCTTTCCTGGAATTGGTCTCCACTGAGGATCTGCCGGAAATTGCCGGTCATCTCAAATCACTGCTTCTGGAAAAGCAGAGGACCGATGAGTACCGGATCACCACCAAAGCTGGAAACATCCGGTGGGTTCAATCGGTATGCCGTCTTACGGCCCAGGGCGAAGTCACAGGCCGTTTCACGGACATCACGAGCCGGCGGATGCTGGAGAAACAGAAGGATGCACTGATGCAGGCCGACAAGATGATTGCGCTTGGCACGCTGGTATCGGGCGTGGCTCACGAAATAAACAATCCGAACAACTTCATCATGATGAATACCCCCATCCTCGGGGAAGTGTGGCGTGAAACTCTGCCGATCCTGCAGGAGTACTTCGAAACACACGGCGACTTTGTTCTGGGCGGCATCAGTTATTCGACAATGAAAGACGAGATTCCGGAGCTGTTGACAGGCATCCAGGAGGGGTCGGACAGGATCAAGGATATTGTCAAGGATCTCAAACGGTTCGTTCGCATGGAACCGCCGGACTTGTCCGAGACTGTGGACATCAACGAAGTCGTGCGCGGGGCAACTGCACTGCTCGGCAGCACCATCCGGAAGGCTACGTATAAGTTCATAGCCAACTACTGTGAACCGCTACCTTCCATAAAAGGCAGTTTTCAGCGCATTGAACAGGTGGTCATCAATCTGATACAAAACTCCTGTCATGCTTTGAAGGATACCGGTAAAAGTATTACCGTAAGCACCGGATACATTGAAGACGCAGATTCTGTGTTCATCCAGATTGACGATGAAGGACAGGGAATTGCACCGGAGAACTTGAAGAATCTGGCCAATCCATTCTTCACGACAAAGAGTGACAGCGGCGGAACCGGCCTGGGATTGTCAGTATCAATGGGTATAGTAAAGGACCACGGCGGCGCGCTGTCTTTCACATCGACTCTCGGCAAGGGAACATCAGCCGTAGTGGTACTGCCGGTGTCAAAGACGGTTGGTGGTTAAATGAATACTCAGATTCTATATCCATCGCGGCCTGTGCTGCTGGTTGATGATGAACTGCAGGCAATCCGTGGAACGGCCATTGCACTGAAGTCGCGCGGCATCACAAATACGATCCAGTGCCAGGACAGCCGGGTCGCAATGGACATTGTCACGAGAGAGCATCCAGACGTGATTGTGATGGATCTGGCCATGCCGGGGATGAGCGGAGAAGAGCTGCTGGAGCAGATCAACAGGGACAGTCCTGATACGCCGGTGATTGTGGCGACATCCACGGACGAACTTGAAACAGCCGTCCGCTGCATGAAGAACGGGGCGTTCGACTATCTCGTCAAACCGATGGCCCGGGAACGTCTTGTGTCGGCAGTCAAGCGGGCCATTGAAATGCGGGCACTGCGGCGGGAATGCAATGAGCTCAAGACGCACGTGCTGTCGAGCGAGCTGAAGCATCCGGAGGCATTCGCCGAGTTCACCTCCACCAGCAAAGTAATGCGGTCACTCTTCTCATACGTCGAGTCCATTGCAGCCAGTCCCGAGCCGGTGCTCATAACCGGTGAGACTGGAGTTGGTAAGGAGATCATGGCCCGCGCCGTCTACCGTGTCTGCGGGCTGAAGGGCGATTTTGTATCAATCAATGTAGCCGGCCTTGACGACGAAGCCTTTTCCGACACTCTGTTCGGGCATCGCAAGGGCGCATTCACTGGCGCTGCCGAGGTCAGAGCGGGATTGATCGAGAAGGCTGAAGGCGGCGTACTGTTTATGGACGAGATCGGGGATCTGAGCATGGGGTTGCAGGTGAAGCTTCTGCGCCTGCTGCAGGAACGCGAGTACTTTCCACTCGGTTCCGATGTTTCTAAAAGCTCCACAGCCAGGATCATCGTGGCGACAAATCTCGGGCTCGAACAGCTACGCGATCCCAGACGATTCCGCCAGGATCTGTTCTTCCGGTTGCGCCGCCATCACGTGCACATACCACCACTGCGTGAACGGATGGAAGACCTCCCCTACCTGCTCAATAACATCATCGACCGCACGGCCGCCAGGGCAGGCAGGAAGCGGCCGACCTTACATAAGGATCTACTGGTCCTGCTCGCATCACATCCATTCCCCGGGAACATCAGGGAGCTGGAATCGATGGTACATGAGGCTGTGGCCGCGCACCGCACCGGACAACTGTCGCTGAAGGTGTTCATGAAGTGGATTGAGAGCAAGGCTGGTAATGCAGAGGCGGCAGAAGGGGAAACCGCTCCGGCCATTTCCGGTGCCGTGGGTGAACTGCCAGCCGCGGCAGAAGCGACAATGATTTTTCCGGGCCGGCTGCCAACCCTCAGAGAGGCCCAGGACCAGCTCATCCATGAAGCGCTGAATCGAGCCAACAGCAATCAGGCTGTTGCCGCCAGACTACTGGGCGTGACGCGACAGGCACTGAACCGGAGACTGGGGCATAGGAAGAGGGTGGAGGGTGTTGACTGTTGACTGTTGACTGTGGGCTGTGGGCGGTGGGGTGTGGACTGTGGGGTGTGGGGCATAGCTATCAAGCTAAGGCGAATTTCGGAGCGAACAAAGAGCAGGGGTTACGCGTTTCTGTGACTGCAATTGTGGTGACATGCAACCTGTTGCTGAACAAAGCTTTC
>JBAXMA010000095.1:0-8971 GCA_037134535.1 bacterium | reverse complement strand
GATGCCCGCCGCACCAAGTGCAACTGGTGCATGTTCCCGCGATGAACCGCATCCGAAATTCCGGCCGGCAATCATTACAACATACTCAGACTTCACTTTGCCGCTCTGGACAAATGGAATCACACCATCAGGCTGACCTGACATGGCAAATGAGCCCAGCTTTTCCTTCTCTGCCGGAATCGTCGGCAGCAGACTCAGGTACTGGGCAGGTATGATCATGTCCGTGTCGACGTTGTCGCCAACGACATATGCTCTGCCACGAATCACCATTGAATTGTTTATCATACTCTAAATGTACTCCCTCGGGTCCTCGATGTGGCCGGCCACCGCAGAGGCCGCAACAGTCATCGGCGATGCCAGGTAGATCGGTGCTTCTCTTGATCCCATCCGGCCGAGAAAATTCCGGTTTGTGGTACTGATTACCACTTCTTTGCCACTCGTACGCCCAAACGTGTCAATCGGGCCACCCAGGCACGCGGCACAGGAAGGAGGCGCAATTTCCAGACAACCGGCATCAATAAAGATACTCTCCAGAGTTTTGCCCTTGATCTTCTGCGTCTTCAATCCGGCCGCCACCTCGGCAGTGGCCGGGACCAGGTAAGTCGCAATCGACACTTTACGGCCAGCGAGTACTTCTGCTGCCGCAATAAAATCAGTTATCTTGCCACCAGTGCACGAACCAATATACGCACGATCCAGTTTAACGCCTGTCCTTTCGTGCGCCGGTGCATACTTTGAGGGCAGGTGCGGTTCGGCCACGCACGGCATCAGGGTAGCAGCGTCATAAACCTTCGTCATTTTGACAACGGCATCGTCATCGCCAAGCACCGGAACAAAAGGTACTTTGGCCTTATTCCTGGCCCGGACATACTTCAGAGTTTTCTCATCCGGTGCAATGATCCCGTTCTTCGCACCTGCCTCGATGGCCATATTGCATATAGTCATCCGCTCCTCGACGCTAAGCGCCGCGATCGCATCGCCACAGAATTCCATTGCGCAGTAGTTTGCACCGTCAACCCCGATATCGCCGATAATACGCAGAATCAAATCCTTGGCCATTACGTGCTTCGGCAAAATCCCGTTAAAAACAAACCGGACAGTCTCCGGCACTCTGATCAGCAGACGACCAGTCCCCATGATGAACGCGGCATCAGTATTGCCAACGCCAGTTGCGAAAGCACCAAGCGCACCATGGGTACAGGTATGAGAATCGGTTCCAAAGATGACCTCGCCGGGCCGGACATGCCCTTCCTGAGGCAACGCGACATGGCACACGCCCTTATAACCGGGCGTACCAGGGTCATAATAATTGACAATCCCCTGCTCTTTTACAAAAGCCCGAAGTATGTCGACGTTTCTCCGGCACATCTCGTCCTTCGTGAATATATAGTGATCCGGAATGATTACCACCTTGTTCCGGTCCCAGACCTTGGCATCCTTGCCGAATTCCTGGTTGAAGATACCGATAGTTCCCGGCCCGCAAACATCGTGGGTCAGCAGTATGTCAGCGTTGACCCATATATTATCGCCGGGCACAACACGCGCATTGCCGGACTTCCCGGCAAGGAGCTTCTCTGTGATTGTCATCGCCATAACTTAATACCCTGATGCTTACAGCAATCCCTGATTATTGTCGCCATGCTTTACTACTGAAAAGAAACGATCCTGATATTTCTCGAAAATGCCGTATCGCTCCAGCTTGCGAGCGAGCCGGCTCACCAGTGCAGGATTCCTTGCCGCAGCCAGGAATGCCTCCTCGATCTCCTGAACGACCACATTCGGAATTCCATCAGTCTCGCCGAACAGGTTTCTGCGCCGGAGCTCCCTCACATTCCCTCTGACCGAATTGACCATGACTTCGAATACAAGTTTCAGCAGGCAGACTTCCCAGGGATCATCCACTCCGCGCACTATGGCACTGAACGGATCATTCCTGCCCTTTACATCGGCCTGAACTCTCTCTGTTACCGCCAAAACATTGTCTGCCAGTATCTGTTCCGTGCAATCGCCCTTCTTGATCATGAACCCGTACTGCAGCAACTGAACATTCTGGTCTTTCAGCCACTCGACATACTTCTCTGCCTCGGAACCGAAGCCTTCAAGCATCGACTGATAGGCGGACGAACCGGGTATGACAATCTGCGGCCTGTACGACTGGATCTTGCCCTCCCTCACGCGAACATGGTCAACCTTGTCCATAAGTTCACTGATCAGGTGGTAGTTCAGTATCGTAGCCCCAAACGTTTCGAGCTGGCGTGTCGGCAGAGACACGATCTCCGTATTGTTGATCGCGTACAAAAAATCAAACTGTGTTCGTTTCTCTGCCATAGTAAATATCCCCAGCCGGCTGACCGGAGAGTTCTATCTGCCGGACAAGACGAATGATACAATAAACCGGTCCTCTGTGCAATTGCCGTTGAAAAATGTACCAGAACCGCCATACTTGTCCACGTCAAACGATAGAAAAGGACAGGTGCCTCAGTTTCGCTGTGGCTTCCCCGTGGCGTTGTGCCACAGGAGGCAGAATTCAGCTTCCTCGGCAGACGGACGGCAGGGAGCCCGCCACCGCGTTAGTGAGGAGATACAGAACAGGATGGCCGTGCAGTGAAAGCCCTGATACAGCGTGTAATCCGTGGCAGTGTGACAATTGGTGGAGGAATCGTCGGCGACATCGGGCCGGGATTCGTGGTCTTCATTGGCGTTCGCCATGGCGACACCAATATCGACGCCACTCATCTCGCCGACAAGACAGCAAACCTGCGCATCTTTGCCGACGAGAACGACAAGATGAACAGATCGCTGCTCGACACCGGAAGACAGGCCCTCGTCGTGTCCCAGTTCACCTTGTACGCCGACACCAGAAAGGGCAACAGGCCGAGTTTTGTCCAGGCAGCTGCACCTGAACTCGCAGAGAAACTGTACAATCTCTACACCGATCACCTGCGAACGATTCTTGGTCAGGACCGGGTTGCAACCGGTGTATTCCGCGCATCAATGACAGTCGAGATCATTAACGACGGACCGGTAACAATAGAGCTGAGCAGCGACATGTAGGAAGCCAGCTTGCTGGCGATAGCGAACGGAAAGAATTACGCAGCGGTGGATCTACATGAGATACAATATGCCACAGGACAATACAGGGAAAGAGCACAACGGTAACGGCAAGGCCATGCCTGAACCCGCCTCCGGGCTGGAAAAGGCCGTTTCAGCCGACGAAAGACAGGAACTCAGTGGCACCGTTACACGAATAGTCTACCGATCCGAGGACACCGGCTACACAGTCTGTGCAATAAGGCCAAACGACCCTTCTCAGCGTGCCGGCGCCATGGACATGTGGCATCGATCCCCCGGTGAACACAAGGGTGCGGGACCAGGCCGTGACGAGGTGATGGTAGTTGGCAATTGCGCGGCTTTGTGGATTGGCGAAAGCCTGAAGACTACCGGAACATGGACGAATCACCCAAGGCATGGTCGCCAGTTCAAAGCTGAGCATATAACCTGTATTGCACCGGTCAGCGCCGAAGGAATACGCGCTTATCTTGCCAGCGGAATGATCAAGGGAATCGGAGAAGTTACCGCAAACCGCATGGTGGATACATTTGGCGACGACACACTGCGCGTGATCGACAAGGAGTCCGCACGCCTGTCGGAAGTACAGGGCATCGGCCGGAAGACCCTACAGAAAATCCGCGAGTCATGGAAGGCGCAGCAGTCAGCCCGTGACATAATGATCTTCCTGCGTGGCCATGGAATAGGGGCCGGGCAGGCGGCACGGATCCATCGGCAGTACGGAAGTGATGCCATCGCTGTTGTCACGAAGAACCCGTACAGTTTGTGTCAGGACGTATGGGGCATCGGTTTTAAAACCGCCGACAAGATAGCCGGAAGTCTGGGGATACCACCTGAGTCGGAAATCAGGGCGCGCGCCGGCATCCTGTATGTGATCCAGACAATGTCGGAAGAGGGCCACTGTTTCTGTCCCTGGGAGGTACTGCTGGAAGAAGGGCAGGCTCTACTCAACATCCCGACGGAGATACTGGACAATGCAGTCAAGTACGAGGTGGAACAACGGCAGCTTATTGAGGAAGGCGGCAATGTTTACCTGGCGGCTATCCACAACGCCGAAGTAAGCATCGCCCGCAAGATCAATCTCCTCATGGAGACCTCGCACGACTTCCCGCCCATTGACGTTGACCGTGCCCTGCCCTGGGCCGAGAAACAGATGAAGATCTCTTTCGCACCATTCCAGGCCGAAGCCCTGAAAATGGCGCTGACGGAAAAAGTGTCAATCATCACCGGCGGCCCGGGAGTCGGCAAGACCACCATCATTCGCGCCCTCGTCGATGTCTTCAGGAAAAGAGGGCTCACCGTTTCGCTTGCGGCGCCAACTGGTCGCGCGGCAAAAAGGCTGGCAGAGGCGACCAGAAGCGAAGCAAAGACACTTCACCGGCTTCTTGAGTTCCAACCCAGGAATGCAACCTTCCTGAGGGGGCCTGACTTGCCACTGGAGAGCCGCGTTTTCGTGCTCGATGAAGTATCAATGATCGACACACCGCTTATGAATCACTTTGTCCGCGCACTTGCGCCGCGAAGCCATCTCGTTCTCGTGGGCGACAGCGACCAGCTCCCAAGCGTGGGACCGGGCAATATCCTCAAGGACATGATCGCCAGCGGCGCAATTCCGTCAAAGCGACTTGACACAATCTTCCGGCAGCGGCATCAGAGCTGGATTGTAGTAAATGCCCATCGCGTCAACAGCGGGCAATCACTTGAGCTCCCCCCACCGGACGACCTCTCTGATTTCTACTTTATCAACGAGGAAGATCCGGAGAAGATTATCGCCAGCGTACTGAACCTTATGACAAAACGCATTCCAGCCAGATTCGGCCTGAATCCAAGAACTGACGTTCAGGTACTTACTCCGATGCGGAAGAATCAACTCGGAGCCGAGAATCTGAACACACTGCTCCAGAATGCTTTAAACCCGGTGGGGCCGTCCCTTAGCCGTCTTGGCATGATCTACCGTGCAGGCGACCGCGTGATGCAGATCCGCAACAATTACGACAAGGAAGTGTTCAATGGTGATATCGGCATTATTGACACATTGGATGCAGAGAATCGCATCCTCTCAGTCAACTTTGAAGGCAAGTTTGTAGATTATAAGACGGAAGAACTCGACGAACTGGATCTGGCCTATGCCTGCTCCATTCACAAGGCGCAGGGCAGCGAATATCCGGCCGTGATCGTTCTGCTCGCAACCCAGCACTTCAAGCTCCTGCAACGAAACCTTCTCTACACCGCCATCACGCGCGGGAGAAAGCTTGTCTGTCTGGTGGGTTCAAACAAGGCCGTCTATATCGCCATCCGTAACAATGATACGATAATGCGACGCACCTCTCTGGCAAAACGCCTTGGTGGCCGAACTGTTCAGGTGGAGCCAGTTGAGAACTAAAGTTGCATATTCAGGTTCTCGAGATGGTATAGGTTGCTATCGGCACCGCAGACAATGACACTGTTCCCGGCTGGATGAAAAGCCACGCCCCAGAGCGGTTGAGTAGAAATGCGGCATGTGAAGACCTGCCTGCCTGAAGACACTTCCCATGCCTTCACAGTGCCGTCTTCAGCTGCCGAGACAACGAAATGGCCGTCAGAGCTGAAATCAAGCCCGTGAACTGCAGATACGTGGCCTGCCAGTGAATACAACTCCCTGCCCGTCTGCACATCCCACAACTTAACAGTCTTGTCCGCAGAACCGGAAGCTGCGACCCGCCCATCGCGGCTCATGCGAATCGAAAGAACCGGTCCCTGGTGCGCGACCGGCACTGTGATCAATGTGTCACTGACTCCATCCCATGACCGTATGATTTTGTTCTCACCGGCGCAGAGAAGAAGTTTTCCTTTATTACTCATGCATAGATCGTGAACGGACGATTCCCGTTCACCGATGTTCTTCACGGTACGCCCGTCCTCAGCTTTTAGAACCGTCATGAGACCGCTTTCCCTGGCCGCGACCACGATCTCACTGTCTCCGCTGACCGCAATAGATGTGATTGCGTCATCAGTTTCCAAAACCGTCTGCCATAATCTACCGCCGCTGCCCGATTTCCATCCGGTGACCACTCCATCCGTGCTGCCGGAATAGAGGTGAACTCCGTCGACAGAACATGCCACGGCAGACACTGTTGCCTCCTGCTCAACAAACGTCCTTGTCTCGACGCCGGCGGACACGTCCCACGCGCGCAGGGTTCTATCCTCAGAACCCGAGAAGGCTGTTGCACCTCGCGAGTCAAAACATGCGCACACAACTGCACCCCTGTGTCCCCTGAAAGTCCTGAACGGAACAGATACTACAAGTGCATGCTCCCGCTCAGGGACAGCTTCGGGTTCAAACACACGCCCTGGCGCTGGTGCAGGTTTATACTGGGGCGTAGGCGTAAACTCATGCCTGGGCTCAGTCCTTGCCGGTTTGACGGGCGCAGCGGTCACGGGCACTGGCGGCGGTCTGGTCCCGGTTTGCCCTGCGGCTGGCGGGGTCTGCTTAGGATATCCCTGCATGATCCGCGCTACTTGCGCATCAAGAGAAAGCCTGACCTTGATCTTCTCAATTATTTCCTTCTCCTGAACGCCCCCGGCCGCGTCCGATGCCCCGCAGTCCTGGAGCCATGCCACGAGGCTTGGAAAAATACGCCTCTTATCGTTATCGCCAAGTCCCGCGCTAAGCTTGTCAAACGCCTGATAGAACTGCGCCCCATCTGCTGCAGTCATCTCCTCAAGCCAGAGACCGACCTTGCGCGGACCAAACTGCTCGGTCAACCAGCGCTGCTCGCCCTGTGTCAGCTGCTCGTCGGCAGCAACAATCCAAAACGCACACGCAAAAAGAAACTTCTGAATATGTTCCGGAAATTCCGCTGGTACCAGTCTGGGAACCTGCGCCATATCCTACCCTCCATGAACGACCATTACGCCCTGCTGAACTGATAAATACAAAGGCACTCGCATCTTGTAGCGCCAACCGGTTGTGTGTGCAAGGAAAAGAAAGAAATCCAAATCGATCCCTTGACCAGTTGCAAACACGAGCGTACAAACGACGGCTGTATCTGTTTCAGTCGTTCGCGAATGGACAACAAGGAGAACAGGCGCATGAAGAAAACACTGATGGGGAGACGCAGCTTTCTCAAAGCTGCTGCAGCGGCAACGTTAGTGCTCCCGAACATCATCACGTCCAAGGCGTGGGGTCAGGCAGCACGTCCGGCACCCAGTAACCGCATAGTAATGGCCGGCATAGGCATGGGCGGACAAGGCAGTGGTGATCTCAACGAGTTCATGAGCCACCCGGAAATACAGGTGGTCGCAGCGTGCGACGTCAGAAAAGATGCCCGCAACAACTGTGTCAACCGGGTCAACCAGCACCACGGAAATCAGGATTGCAAAGGGTACAACGACTATCGTGATATCCTTGCCAGAGACGATATTGATTTGATCTTGTGCGCTACTCCGGACCACTGGCACGCGCAGATCGTGGTCGATGCCTGTAAGGCTGGCAAAGATGTCTACTGTGAAAAGCCACTGACGCTGACCATTGCCGAGGGTCGCAAGATTGTCCAGGCTGCCCGCCGTTACGGTCGGGTAGCTGCTAGCGGCAGTCAGCGCGTGTTGCAGGACTACGGCCGGCTCGCCTGCGCGGCTCGCAGCGGGCAGTTCGGAAAAATCGTTGCAGCACATGCCGATCCCGGCGAACCACCGCGCGACTGCTATCTGCCCGGCGAACCCGTACCGGATAATATCGACTGGGACATGTGGCTCGGGCCGGCACCATTTGTGCCCTACAATCCGAACCGCTGTTCTGCTGCTTATGGCATGGGTGGCCGTGGCTTCCGAACATGGTCCGACTATTCAGGCGGCATGATGACTGACTGGGGCGGACACAAGTTCGGAGGTGTCCTCCATGGTCTGGGACTGGATCACACCGGACCGGTCGAGATCCTTCCGCCCGACGGGAAAGAGAACAAGTTCCTCACCTACGTATTTGCCAATGGCGTCAAGATCATCAAAGGTGATGGCGGCAGAGATGTCCGCTATATCGGCACCGAAGGTGAAGTCCGCGTGCAGCGTGACTTGAAAGTCCCACCGGGATTACGCTGGTATTCCGGCGGTGCACAGTCAAATATCGCCGACTTCCTGTACTGCGTCAAGACGCGCACTACGCCGTTCCAGGATGTTGAGTTCGGCCACCGGACAGCAACGGTATGCCATCTCGGCAACATCTGCTTCAAACTCAACCGGCGCCTCAAATGGGACCCGGAAAAGGAAGACTTCATCGGTGATAGTGAAGCCAGTCGTTTGGTTGACAGACCCCGGCGTGGACCATGGCAGATATAAGGAGAACTATCTTGAACAAGAAACTGAAACTAGCATGTGCGGTAATTGGTGTTATTCTCTGTGCCCGTATGGGGCTTGCTGATGCGTGGGAAAACCTTCCAAACTGGAAATGGGGCGCAAATCCCTGTGTACCGGAGGAAATTGAAGGCATTGTTCGCGGCACGCCCGTCGGCGACCGCGGTCCCCTGGAAGACAAGTTACTGGCGGTCCTTACATCGGCAAATGCCACGCCTGACGCAAAAGCTTACTGCTGCCGCATGCTCATGCGGCTTGGGACCGACAAATGTGTTCCCGATCTCGCCAAACTGCTGGGCGATGCGGACTTCTCGCACTATGCCCGTCTGGCCTTGCAGCGGATGCAAAGCAGTGAGGTCGCGGGAGCGGCTCTTCGCGCAGCACTCGACACAGCACCGGATGCGCTAAAGATTGGCATTCTCGGAAGCGTCGCAGACCGGCGTGACGAGAAAGCAATACCACAGGTCAAGGCGCTTGCAGCCAATGCAAACGCGGACCTTGCGTCGGCAGCAATCGGCGCACTGGGCAGAATCGGTGGCAAGGCAGGACTGGATGCAATCCAGGCACTGAAAACCCC
>JBAXMA010000094.1:0-9027 GCA_037134535.1 bacterium | reverse complement strand
CATACGAGAAGTGGTTTGTTCATGCGTCGAGGTTGCCAGAAAGCGGTCCGCATGTTTATAGCGAATATATCCGTGTAAGGAGCAGGTGCCACCCGCGCCGTTTTGTTTTATCTCACAACTTCTGAGGCACCACAGTGAGCCAAGCTTTCTTGTTGACTGGCGGGCACAACACCGCAAACTACGCGCCTATGGATGAATCCAGTGATTTTAGTGATTTTGAGCTGATGGCACGAATCAAAGAAGGCGACCAGACCGCCTTTCTGGCACTCGTTCGCAGGCATCAGGATGCCCTTGTGAACTTTTTTCACCGGCTTGGCGCTTATACGGATGCGGAGGATATTGTACAGGAGACTTTCCTCCGTGTTTTCAGATATCGTGATAAGTACAGGCCTGATGCGAAGTTTACGACTTTCCTGTACACAATTGCCCGTCATGCGTGGGCCGACGGGCTGCGGAAGATGAAGAAACAGGAAACTGTTTCTGAGCGGGTTACAAGTGAGGCGGCCATTGAAGATCGGCTCGAGACTCACAGGGCACAGGCTCAGATGGACGCCCGGACGGCATTGGATACGCTGCCTGAGAAGTTGAGGATAGTTCTGGTAATGAGTTTCTATCAGGGACTGAGATACGAAGAAATAGCTGAGATTCTCGAGGTGCCGGTTGGCACTGTAAAATCAAGGGTGTTTCTTGCAATGGGACGGATGAGGGAGGCTTTCGATGTCTGACCGGAGTCAGTTTAGTGAAGAAGGGCAGGTCTGTCCGGCTGCGGACAATGTTGCTGCCTACCTGCAGTCAGAACTGTCGGTCGTCGAAAAGACAGCATTCGAGAAGCACTGCGAGTCGTGCGCTTCATGCCGGACACAGGTTGATCAATTCAGAGCGGTCCTTGAACGTATGCGGGCTATGTCTGCGGCAGTCCCAACTAGGGATCTTGCCCCCGTGATTCTCGCGCGAATCCCGCAGGCTGAGTGGATACGGTCAGCCCGCTGGCTTGATATTTCAACTTATGTACCTCAGTTTGGCAGGATTGCGGCAGTACTTCTTCTGCTGCTTTCTGCCGTGGCGGTAGTTTACGTGGCTGTTCAGAAAAGAGCAGATAACAGCACGCAGGTAACTTTGAGCGAAAAGCACTCATTCAAAGGTAAGGATCCGCGCAAGAATGAGGCAATTGCGGGCGGACTGGCCTGGCTTGCTGCCAACCAGGAAGCTGACGGATCGTGGAATGCTGAGAAATGGGGCGCCAGGAAGGATCACACTGCAGGCATAACCGCATTGTCGCTTCTGGCTTTCATGGGTAGAGACTCCATTCCGGGCAAAGGACTCCATGCGGAGGCCATTCGGAAGGGCATCGGGTACCTTGTGGCAGTGCAGGACGCCAGCGGACGTATAGGACCGGTTTGCGATAATGCTATGTATAACCATGGAATGGCAACCGTCGCCCTGATGAAGGCCCGGCATCTGGCTACGGATAAAGCATGGAAAGATGCCGGCGATCGGGCTGTTGATTTCGTATGCTCCGCTCAGAATGACCTGGGCGGGTGGGGTTACTTGACCGGTAATTCCGGAGCGGCCAATACGTCGGTTACCGTATGGCAGTTGCAGGCTCTCATGCTCGCAGAAGGCATGGGGCGCACTGATCTGTCGCCACGGATAGATCGTTCACTGGCCTGGCTCCGCAGCACCGTGGACGGTGGTGACCGCATGGGATACTCCCGCGAGGGGGAGTCGTCCAGCGGTTATGAGACGCTTACTGCCGCCGGCATTCTCTGTCTTGTGGCTGATGATTCCAGACCGAAGGACTGCGGCCGAACGGCACAATTGGTCAAGTTACTTGAAGCAGCAGCCGGCCAGCAGTGTAAGACAGTTGACTATTATCGCTGGTATTTTGTGACCCACGCTCTGCAGGCTGCTGGAGGCACAGTTTCAAGAGAGGTTGCCGGCCACCTGCAGGATACGCTGATTGCGCAGCAGGCTTCAAAGGGGCCAGGCGCCGGGAGCTGGGAACCGGGCGACCGTTGGAGCCCGGCTGGCGGGAGGATCTATGCGACGTCGATGGCGGTCTTGTCGCTGGAGTAGAGTCGTCGACCGAGTGTGACGTCTATGAACAGGAACCAGAGTTGCTTCGACATGCAGGAAGCCAGCTTGCTGGCGATAGCGAACGGAAAGAATTGTGCAGAACGTGATCGCGCGCAAGCGCGCTTCCTACATTGATGGGGGGCATGTGAAGAAGATCGCTGGTGGCACAATACTCGTATTGTTGATGATTGTAGTGATAGCATTGCTTGTTGTCGTGTCACGGAATCGTGATAGTTGTTTTACGGTTTTACATGGTGGGCAGATGTCGTCGGACACGAACATTGTGATATCGGCGGCAATTGATGAATCCGGGGATGTAGAGAAAGGCGGAGGCGGGAAAGATAGGGCGGTTGCAGCCCGATCAGTCCCGCCTTTTAGAACAAAGGAGAAAGACATGCGTGGAACAGTGAGAAGTCTGGTTGCAGTTCCGTTGGTAGTGTGCGCAGTTGTTACAGGACAGATGGCACAGAGCGCAGAGGCCGGCAAGGCTAAGGCTGAGCCGATGATCACCATTGGTGCGCCGGTTGCTAAAGTTGCCGTGCTTGATCCTTCTCTTGCCAGAGAGACCGAGGCCGCAATCTACAAGGCGCTGGACTGGCTGGTCGCCAATCAGCACGCAGACGGTTCGTGGTCCGACACCAACTATCCGGCATTGACTGCACTCCCGCTCTGGGCTTTCGCGCGCAGCAATCACCCGAAGAAGAAGGAAGTCACCGATAAGGCAGTTAAATTCATCCTGTCATGCGTGCAATCGGACGGTGGAATATACCGGAAGCTCGAGGGCCGGCCAGGCGGCGGACTGAGCAATTACAACACCGCGACTTGTATGACGGCTCTTCATTCCACAGGCAGGGAGGAGTTTGTGCCGATAGTACAGAAGGCGCGCAAGTTCATTGCATCATCACAGTACATGGGAGACGATGCGTACAGGGGTGGTCTTGGTTATGACGCTTCAAGCAAGCGCAACTACACAGACCTTATGAACAGCCTGTTCGGCTTCGAAGCGATGCGACTTACCGATAGTGTTGAGGAGCAGAAGGGCAAGGCCGAAAAGAAGACCGATCTTGACTGGGATGCGGCGCGCAAGTTCATTGAGCGGCTTCAGAATGACGAGAACTCCGACAAGGCCAATGCCGGCGGTTTTCCGTATCGTCCGGATGAAAGCAAGGCAGGAACGATCACCAATGAAGCTGGCAAAGTGATTTTCAGGTCTTACGGCAGTATGACTTATGCCGGCCTTCTTTCACTCGTATACTGCAAGGTGGACCGGAATGATCCCCGCGTGAGATCGGCTTTTGACTGGTCGGTAAAGAACTGGTCGCTTGAAGAGAATCCCGGGATGGGGCCACAGGGTTTGTATTTCTTCTATTATGTTCTTACGAAGTCACTTGGTGCCTATGGTGAAGACGTCCTGCAGTCTGGCGACAAGCCAGCGGTGCACTGGCGTGCCGAGGTGGTCAAGCGGGTTCTGGGCCTGCAGAAGACAGAAGATGGTAAGGTTTACTGGGTCAACTCAATGGGCAGATTCATGGAATCAGACAAAGTGCTTTGCACGGCCTACTGTCTCCTGACCCTTGAGACAGCCGCGGCGCAATAGAAACGTCTTCGTAGTCGTACTCGTCCTTCGTCCTCGAAACATATGCTAATACGAGGACGAGGACCGCTCGGCTCCGCCTCGCTGAGGACGATTACGATTGATACGTTAGCGAATTTCTGAGCGAACATCGAACTTTCAACATCGAAATATCTCAACGTTGAATGTTCCTGCTCCTAGATGCCGTCACACCCTCAGCACTTTGTCCAGCCGCACGAGGTGCAGACCACGCACTTCTCCTGGAACGAGAGCTCGCCGGAGCAGTCAGTGACCGGGCATTTCACCTTGAATGAACTTGTGTTCGTATGGTGGTTCTCGCCTGAACCGCCCGCCGCTGCGCCTTGAGGCTTGACATCCTTGTGAGCGTGCGCCGGATCGATTGTACCCAGGAGCAATCCCTGGAGCCCGAAATGCTTCCGGGCGGCCTGATATTTCTTGATCGCCTTTGCGAGAGAATCACCCAGCGATGAGACGTGTCCGTCTTTCGAGGGGACCGACAGGCTTGATCCAATTCCCGCCAGTTGATGCACGATATCATCTATGGAGCCGTTGACCCGCAGATACAGCGACACCACGCGGCAGATGGCCTCAAGGGCCGAGTATGCCACATCGCCGCCTTTTCCAAGCTGGGCGAAAACCTCGCGTTCCCTTCCTGTCTCAGGATCAACTACAATCATGACATGCATGTTGCCATGCGGGGTTGCCTGCTTGATTTTAATGGCCGGCAGGACATCGGAGACGCGAACTGGCTTTACAATCACATTCTCCGGCGCTTCCTGCTTCTTGGTGTCCTTGCCGAGAGACATGGGCTGATTCTCGCGGGACCCATTCCGGTACACCGTCACGCCCTTGCAGCCCTGCTCATGTGCCGTCATGAAGATCTTCCGCACGTCGTCCTCTGTCGCGCTATATGCGAAGTTGATCGTCTTTGAAATAGACGAGTCACAATGCTTCTGGAACGCCGACTGCATCTTGATGTGCCACTCAGGGGCGATATCGCGTGCGGTGACGAAAATCCGTTTGATGTCGTCAGGGATTCCCTGGATGTTATGCAACGTCCCCTCTTCCGCGACCTTGTCCATCAGTTCCTGGGAATAGAATCCCTTCTCCCTGGCGGTCTGGTCGAACAGTTCATCAGCTTCGATCATGCGCTTGCCGTCCAGTACGTTCCTGAAGAACACGATCGAAAACAGCGGTTCGATGCCGCCAGAGCAGTTTGCGATGATGCTGATCGTGCCGGTGGGAGCGACTGTGGTCGTGCAGGCATTGCGCATGCGAAGACCTCTCTGCTCCCATACGCTTCCAGTCCAGTTAGGGAACACTCCGCGCACTTCTGCGAGCTTTCTGGACGCCGCGTGCGACTCGTCATTCACTACCTTCATGAACTTCTCGCCCATGGCAAGACCGTCCTCGCTATTGTATGGAATGCCCAGCGAGTAAAGTGTGCTTGCGAAGCCCATGACTCCGAGACCGATCTTGCGATTGCCCCGTGACATTTGTGCGATTTCGGGTATCGGGAAGTTGTTGATATCTATCACGTCATCGAGAAACCTGGTTGCGAGGTGCACGACGCGTGTGAAACTGTCGAAATCGAACATCTTCTTACCGTCCGCGTCCTTCCTGATGAACTTCAGAAGATTGACGCTGCCAAGATTGCAACTCTCATAGGGCAGGAGAGGCTGTTCGCCGCAGGGATTCGTTGCACTGATCTTGCCGATATGCGGCGTAGGATTGTCGCGGTTGATCTGATCAATGAAGATCATTCCCGGCTCACCCGAGGTCCACGCCCTGTTGACGATGACGTCAAGCAAGTCGCCGACTTTCCAGTTAGAACCGTCAGCCTTCTTTATGACTCCCTCTTTGCCGGTACGTGGATTCACTACGACGTGGTCTGCATTGGGGGTTTCCCGGGCCTTGCGCATGAAATCGTCTGTCATGCTGACGGACAAATTGAAGTTCGTCAACTGAGTCAGGTCCTGCTTGGCGTTGATGAAGCTTACAATGTTCGGATGATCGATGCGCATCATCCCCATGTTTGCGCCACGACGGAATGCGCCCTGCTGGATTGCGTTGGTGGCCTCACTGAAAACCTTGAGGAAGGAGAGCGGACCGGATGTTGTTCCGCCGCTGGATGAAACCATGTCGCCTTCAGGGCGCAGTGAGCTGAAGTCAAAGCCTGTGCCACCGCCGGCTTTCTGGATCAGCGCGGTATTCCGGATGCTGGCGAATATGCCATCGATGCTGTCCTCGACCGGCAGCACGAAGCATGCGGACAGCATTGCCATTCGGCGTCCGGCGTTCATGAGCGTGGGTGAGTTCGGCATGAACTCGCCCGTGGCCATCATTTCATAGAAAGCGTCACACACCTCCTGGACTGCGCTATCGGAAAGGCCATATGCTTTTTCGGCTGCCGAGACTGCTGTGGCGACACGGAGGACCAGATCCTCGGGTGTTTCGCATGGTTTCCCGTTCTTGTCCTTCTTCAGGTATCTGGCCGAAAGGACTGTGAGTCCGTTCCGGGAGATCTCAACCTTCTTCCTCTTGCCGGTTTCAATTCCTTCAACTACTCCAATACTCATGGTGCTGCTCCTGTTCTACTAGACCGATCGCTTGTTTCAGACTGCTCTAAAGTTGCCATCAGACCGCACTAACTATCCGCTAAACCTCTGAAAAAGACCAAAAACGTGCCCCCCGGCAGGCGCGCGGGACTAATCCGCGCGTCAAGGTGTAGTGGTCCCGCTGCCATAAGACCACTACCTGATGTGTAACCGGTCAGACAATACGCAAATCGCAAATTCCTGCAAGAGATTTTTCAGAAAAATAATTATCCCGTAAGTTTTACTAATAAAATCGGGCACATAAACGTGCAACAGACAGTGGCCAAATTCCTTTGCTAAAGGCTGCTATCAGCCAGCCATACTCTTCCCGGGGCTAGTTCGTGCCGTTTCCGCGGCCGGCGGAGCCTGCGTTGTAACGCGGCTTGGAGACCTTCTGTACTACGAAATCACCAGCCACCGGCAGTGCGTTGTCGTGACCTGCAAGTTGCCCGATCTCATCCAGTAGTGCGCGCGTTGGACTGACGCTCAGCTTTCGGTTTGTTTTTATGCGCACGACAGTCCGTGATTGTTCAGTGGGGCTGATACTGATGACGACTTCACAGTTGCCGGGGTTCCGCTCCAGTATTTTGCGCATATTGCCAAGCCATGCAGCATCGGCGCTATGCCCTTTGCATCGCACCACCAGGCGCGTGGTTGCTCTGACGATGGCCTCATCCAGTGTTTCAACTGTGTCGATATTGATGCCGACCCTGTCGTCGCGGCGGGAGACTCGTCCGGTGATGAAGACGATGGAGTCGGCCTTTACGAGCGGTGCGTATTTCTCAAAGGTTTCAGCGAACAACATTGCCTCGCACTTGCCTGATAGATCTTCCAGGTTCAGTGCGGCAAGCTTCTTGCCGGCGGATTTCCCGCGTTTTGTCATCATTGGTCGAATCTGGGCGAGCATGCAGCAGCAGGCCACCGGTGTGCCCTCTTCCTGTTTGGGAAGTTGTGCGAGCGTGAACCGTGGCGGCCAGTTCAAGCCGTCCGCGATATTTTTTACATACTCGAGCGGGTGAGATGAGACATAGAACCCGAGCGTCTCCTTCTCGTGAACAAGCATCTCGTCGCGGGACCATGGTGGAACATCGGGAAGTCTTGCCGTTTCCTCGCCGGTGTCGCTTCCCTGCTCGAACAGAACGCTCTGACCGCAACGCCGCTCCGAAGAGTGCTTCTGACCGGCGCTGATTGCCTTCTCTGCGCCGATTATCATCGCTGAGCGCAGCTCCGGTCCGCCGCCGGAGATGGAATCGAAAGCACCGCACTTCACGAGTGCTTCGATGGTAGTTTTGTTCACAGCACGGAGATCCACGGCGCGGCAGAAGTGCCACAGATCCTTGAACTTGCCCTCATCTTTTCTTGCCTTGGCGATCGCTTCAACGGCCTTCTCGCCCACGCCTTTCACGGCGGAAAGGCCGAAACGGACCTGTTCGCCGTCCACGACGAAGTCGCTCGTGCATGTATTTACATCGGGGGAAGCGACAATAATGCCGATCTTCCGGGCATCCGCCAGGCACCGGACGAATTTTTCACGGTCCTCCCGCTCGAAGGTGAGGGTCGCAGCGAAAAACTCCCGCGGATAGTGGACCTTGAAGAATGCCTGCTGATAGGCAACGATCGCGTACCGGGTAGAATGTGCTTTGTTGAAGCCATACTCTGAGAACTTAAGAATGAGCGCGGAAAGCTTTTCGGCATTGGCCGGTTCGATCCCGTTTCCAACGGCGCCGTCACGGAACTCCACCAGCCCGATTTCAATGGCTTTCTTGTCTTTCTTTGAAATTGCCTTGATGAGTGAAAGTGCCTTGTGAAGGGGGAGTTTGCCCAACCGGTTAAGGACCTGCATAATCTGTTCCTGATAGATCATGATCCCGAAAGTCTCAGCGAGCAGGTCGTCGACGAGAGGATGAATAGACGGTACCGACTCCTTGCCATGTTTTCGTGAAGCGTATGTGGGGATGAGCTCCATCGGGCCGGGCCTGTACATGGCGTTGGCGGCGATCAGATCCTCGATGCGCGTTGGTTTTATCTGCATGACGGCGTTCTGCATGCCTTCACCGTCGAACTGGAATATTCCATATGTTGCGCCACGGCGGAAAATATCGAAGACGTCCTGGTCGTCGAGAGTAAGTGACTCAGGGTCGATGTCAGTTCCGGTCCGTTCCTTCACAAGATCTCTCGCGCGCTGCAGGATCGTGAGAGTACTCAGTCCGAGAAAGTCCATCTTCATCAGGCCGACATTTCCGCAGGCTTTGCCGTCCCACTGCGTGATGACATCCGGACTGTCAGACTGCCTGAACAGAGGCACAAAGTCGTCGATCGGCCGGTCGCATATCACCATGCCGGCAGCGTGGACGCCGCAGTTCCTGATGGTGCCCTCCAGTTTCAAACTGTGGTCGATAAGCTGATGGGCCCGCGGGTCTTAGGCGTAAAGCGCCCCGAGGTCTGCCTGTTCAGCCAGTGATTTCTCAAGGTCGGCCTTCGGGCCCTCCGGGATCATCTTGGCGATCCGATCTACTTCTGGCAGAGGAACGTCTGTTACGCGACCGGCGTCCCTGATAGCCGCCCTGGCCTTCAGTGTTCCGAAGGTTACGATCTGGGCCACATTGCCGTACTTCTTCCTGGCGTACTGAATGACTTGATCCCTGCCGTTCTGGCAGAAGTCGAGGTCGATTTCAGGATCTTCATTGCGCTGCGGATCGGTGAATCGTTCAAAAATAAGGCCATATTTGATGGGATCAACATGGCTCATATACAGGGAGT
>JBAXMA010000093.1:0-9169 GCA_037134535.1 bacterium | reverse complement strand
CCTGCTGGTACTGATGGTCTATGCGCTGTTTGTTCAGCTGGGCAAGGAAACCGAAGCTGCTCCCCCGTCAATTGTCAAACAGGTCGATCAGCCTAAGAAGCCTTAGGGAGTGAACCATATATGATGGCTCGATTAAGACGTAAGCTTGGACTGTGGCTGATGCTCGCATTTATAGCGGCTGGGACCGGGTTTGCCGCATCAGTCCCTGCCGAGATTGACAACTCCGACTGTTTTACCTGTCACGAGGACAAAGCGCTGGTTAAGACCAATGCTGCGGGCAAAGCCACTTCGATGTTCGTGGATCAGAAGCTTTTCGAGAAGTCGATTCACGGCAAGCATCGCTGCACAAGTTGTCACTCTGACATCACCGCTGTGCCACATCCGGACAACTTCATCGCCAAGCCGATATCCTGCTCAAAGTGTCACCGGGTTGAAGCGGAAATCTATCTTGCCAGCGACCACGGTCTGGCAATTCACAAGGGCGTCCCTGAAGCTGCCTCATGTAAAGATTGCCACGGCCACAACCACTACCTTCTGAACTACCGCAATCCGGAGTCATCGGTATATCGAACAAACCTGCCTGCCACCTGCGGTAGATGTCATGGAAATGCTGCAGAAATGGAGAAATTCAATCTCAGGCAACATGGACCTGTGACTTCATACGAAAAGAGCATCCATGGCATTGCCTTGCTCGAAAAGGGCGAATTGAACGCGGCCAACTGTGCGGATTGCCATGGATCCCACAGCCTGCACAAGTCCACCAATCCCGCCTCGAAACTTAACTGGAAGAATGTTCCGGCCACCTGCGGAAAATGCCACGAGAATGTGAACGAGACATTTCTGCGCAGTGTCCACGGCAAGGCCGTCAAGGACGGTGTACGCGACGCACCTGTCTGCACCGATTGCCATGGCGAACATTCCATCTCCGCTATCAAGAATGCGAACTCCAAGGTCTCCCCGGCCAATATCCCTGGAACCTGCGGTCAGTGCCATGCATCGCAACGAATCATTACGCAGTACCGGTTGCCTCCGAACGTATCCTCTACATACGCGCAGAGTTTTCACGGACTGGAGCTGAAAGGCGGAAGCGCCAGCGCAGCCAACTGTGCTTCCTGTCACGGCGTACATGACATTCTGCCGTCGAGTGATGTGCGCTCCTCGATCAACAAAACCAATTTGCCGCAGACCTGCGGCAAATGTCATCCCGGAATCGGTGTAAGAATGACTGCGGACTTCTTCCGGGTGCACGCACCGCCAGGCGCGGCAGAGGGCAAACCGTGGGCTGTAAATCTCGTTTCGTGGCTTTACATCCTGCTCATCGTCTTCACTATAGGCGGCATGGCAGGCTTTGTGCTCCTCGACTATATCAAGAAGACACGTATGCACATCAACGCCATGCGAACGCTCGATGGCGAGATGCGCCTTACTCCTCTTATGCGAATTCAACATGCCATACTGGTGATTCTGTTCATCCTGCTGGCATATACAGGTCTCACACACAAGTTCCCCGAGTCTGTGTTCAGCTGGCCATTCCACGTAATGCCGAACGGCGGCGCAATCAGGGCATTGATTCACAGAGCCTGCGGCTGGGGACTGGCAGTATTCTTCGTAATTCATATATTGGCGATGGTTCTCACCCGCGCAGGTCGCGTACACTTTCTGGCATTATGGCCCCGCTGGTGCGATGCCACCGACGCCCTCGCCCAGTTCGCGTATAACATCGGGATTCTCAAGTCCCCTCCCCCGCACCGCCGGTGGAACTATGCCGAGAAAGCCGAATACTGGGCACTGGCATGGGGAACTGTGGTCATGAGCGTTACAGGAGTGATGCTGATTTTCACTGAAACAGTGCTACGACTTCTGCCTAAGGTGTGGCATGATCTGGCGCAGGTCGTGCACTACTATGAAGCGATTCTTGCAGTACTTGCAATAGTAGTGTGGCATTTCTACTGGGTCATCTTCGATCCCAGTGAGTATCCAATCAACCCGGCGTGGCTGATCGGGAAAAAGGCACCTCATCCCCACCAGCCAGGAGATCCCACTGAGGCAGACGGCCGCAAATCCACGTCATCATCAGAATCTGCCAAAGACAGAACTTGATCTGCCTCTGAATTTTGTAGACAAATCCCATTGGAATTAGCTGATGTTTTCTGCGATAGTCTCACGAATGAATATTTCACGAGATATAGCCAACCCGTACATTGCTGACAAAAGTGACTTGCTCACCGTCAGGGAACTGATGACTGACATCCTTCGAGCTACATCCCTGGCCCCCATCATCAATGAGATAGGTGGCGCGATTGACGGCGGAAAACTGCTCCGGGCTCGACTGGCTCTGAAGGTCGGATCGACAAGCGGCGTGCAGCATGACAGCCTGTTAAGGGCAGCGGCGGCAGTTGAAATGGTCCACGCCGCAAGTCTCCTGCATGACGACGTCATTGACGGAGGACATCTCAGGCGGGGATCGCCGACATTCTGGAAGAAGAAAGGTGTTTCAGGGGCTATTCTTCTGGGTGACCTGATGGTTTGCAAAGCACTGCAACTGCTCAACGGGAAAGGGCAAGAACACCTTGTCCTGCTGCTCGTCAGGCTTGCCGGCGAAATGTGTGATGCAGAAGTCGAACAGGAACTCATCTCACGCGGAACAGCGAGGAACTGGGAGAAGTGTGTCTCTATAGCGAGAAGAAAGACAGGATCGCTCTTCGCATTTGCGGCCGCTTCTGCCGGGTCCGGCACGAAGCAGGTGGAGGCGCTCATGGAAGCCGGCTATTGCCTGGGCACCGCGTTTCAACTTGCAGACGATCTCATGGATGCGTGCGGTGACAAGGTTCGGGACGGCAAGAATCTGGGCACAGACGCACAAAGAGAGAAACCAACTTCTATCTCATCTGCTGGCGGCTCAGTGGACGTGGCTCGCGCATGCATTCAAGACCTGTGCACATCATCCTCCGCCATACTTACCCCGTGGAGCCATGTAAAGCAGGCATGGGATGAATATCTTCACACCGATTTCAGCCCGGTGGTCAGCCTGTTTGCCGGCGAACAGGTCAGCCTGACACACGCGTGCGCAGGGTAGACATAGTATCGGCAGCCTCGAGTTGGAGGACTTACTCAGTGAATCTCGGAGATCTTCTGGACCGTATTGCGGATTTTGAGCAGCAACTGGACCGCTACCTTCTGCTGGCCCGCGACAAGTCAAAAGACAACAGCGCACGACTTGTCACATACTGCCTGGCTCTGCACAGGCGGCATCAGGAATGTGTCATGGGCGGTTTAAAGCCGAAAGCGCTGCTCGCGGCACGCACGGCACAAATCAAGTCTGCTCCAGCTTCTATGCACGCCAAACGCCTCACGATTCCTACAACGGCACCTGACGATATCACTGGCAAAGAGCTGATTGAAGCTGCAATATCCTATAATAACGAGCTGTTATCAATTTGCAGAGCAGTTTTGAGCGATCGCGTCAGCAAAGAGGTATGCGCTGTTCTGAAAGCATGTGCCGGTGTTAAAGAACGTGACATCGTCATGTTGAAGAAGATGCAGGGCATGAAGTACTTCTAAGAGCGGAGAATTTGTGGGTTACTTCAAACTCGACCCGGTCCTGCCGCCTGAAGCTGGCACCCCGCCATCTCCATGGGCTTCCGGTTTGACGGACAACGTTCTACTACACAATGCCCGGTGGTTCATTCAGATCCGCTGGATCGTAGTCACATTTCTGGGCGTCCTCGGAGTAGCCGGCATCTTGATGGATCAGCAGTTCCTGATGCGTCTGGGATTCTTTCCGCAGGGCATCTGGCCATTGGGCATGGCGGGCATCCTCGCCCTTTTGAATCTCGGATCCATCTGGTGGGTCCGGAATCTCTCCCCGCGCGCAACCTGGCGTGGTGTCACAGCCAACATCTGGTTCCAGATCGTCTCAGATTTGGTATTTCTAACTATACTGATCTACCTCGTTGGGACAACGAATACAGTCATTAGTTTCACATATCTCTTTCATATTACGCTGGCTTGTATCTTCTTTGGCCGTCGGGACAGTTTCATTGTCACCTTACTAAGCGCATCGCTCTTCCTGTCAACAGTTACTGCACAGTGCATAGGACTAATACCTTATGCCACAGTTTTCGCCTCTTCTTTTAAGGGATCATCCGACGTCTTTTCAACAGTTGTCTTCTGTGTTCCTGCGGTCTTCGTATCGTTGATCGTATGGTACCTCGTCTCATCTCTTTCGGAGACCGTGCGGCAGCAGTATCACGATCTTGATCATGCCAACAAAAGACTCATCAGGGCTGACGAGGAAATCAACCTCCAGATGTTGCGTGTCACTCATGATCTCAAGGCTCCTTTCTCGGGAATCGAGAGTAATATTGAGATTATAAAGCAACTGCACTGGGCTGATGTACCGGTAGCAGTTCAAGAGATCATCGGAAAGATCGATGCGAGATCCTCGGCGCTGCGAGCCCGGATTGGCGACATTCTGATGCTCGGCAACCTGCGCTCTGACAAGGCAGAGAAGCAGATCGCTGACTCTGTAGATCTGCATGAGCTACTTGGCGCCGTCATTCAGGACGTCCGGGGCCTGGCCGTACAGAAAACAGTCACGGTAACTCTCTCATCAGGGGAGTGCCGCGTGCTCAGCGACAATGAGAAACTGACGATTCTCTTCTCGAACTTGGTATCAAACGCGATAGTGTATTCCCGCGATGGCAGCACCGTTGATGTCAGAATTGACAAAGAGGCGGCAGGTGTGAGAGTCTCTATTGAAGACCACGGCATCGGTATAAGCGAACAAGCGCTGCCTCATGTGTTCGATGACTTTTATCGAACTCAAGAGGCGGCGGCATTTAATCAGGCGTCAACCGGGCTTGGATTATCGATTGTCCGGCAGATCGCCGACAAGCTCAGGCTCACGATTGAAGTAAAGAGTGAAAAGGACAAGGGCTCAGTATTTCAGATTATCTTTCCGGGAGCGTAACGGACAGCAGGGGGATATGCGATGGCACGACTGATGATCATAGACGATGACATTGAACTCGCGGACAATAATGCTATCCTTCTGAGACACCATGGTCACGAAGTCAGTACACTCTATTCGACCAAAAACGCTGTCCGGAAGATTACAGCATCCAAGCCGGATCTCCTGATACTGGACGTAATGTTTCCAGACAATCCGGTTGGAGGTTTCGATCTGGCCAGGGAGATACGGAATACAACGGCCATCAAGGAGCTGCCGATACTTCTACTGACGGGAATCAATCAGGAATTTCCGATGGATTTTTCAGTCGGCGACATTGACACGGAATGGATGCCTGTTCAGAGTTTCGCGGAAAAACCTGTCAAAATAACCCCACTCCTCAACATCATAAAAAGCCTGCTGAAGAAGCACTGATATTGAATCAGTGCACGCATTTCATGGCGCAGTCTTCACGGCCTTGAATGCCAGTATTTCTCCCTGCCTGGCATAGTCTATTGCTTCGCCGAGAATGCGTGATGCCTCCTGCGGAGCGTGGAACCCCATCGAATTTTCAGCCGCTACAAAGTCAATCCTCCACTGGGCTTTTCGCTGAAGTTCCAGGACCGGTTTCATCTGCTCATCTGTTGCACCGGTTGACCTGGCGGCCTGAATCGCATCCATCTGGGCCATCAATGCTGCTGCAGCACGCTGCATAAGATTGTAGTTCCGGTCCTGAATTACGTCCACGCGAGCTCGGATTTCATCCTCTGAGAACTTGTGACAGGTCTGGCAGGCACGGCTGATATTCAACAATGGACTGCGAACCCAGTGGTCCGAAACCTTTGCGGCGCCATCCCGCATATAGGGCATGTGACAATCCGCACACGACACTCCGCTACGTGCGTGAACACCCTGACTCCACATCTCAAACTCCGGATGCTGCGCCTTGAGGATCTCCGCGCCAGTCTCCGCATGCTTGTAGTCATAGAAGCGATGTCCGTCTTCAAATCCGGTGTTATCCCAGAATGCTTCAATCTCCTCAACTTTCAATCCTCTTCCCCAAGGGAAAGTCAGAGGCATTTTAGTCGAGCAATAGTATTCCACATGGCACTGCGCACAGACAAAGGAACGCATTTCACTGCGCGTCGAATCACGGTTTGCATCATAAGGCTCTTTACGGGCACTCTTTCGCCACGTTTGCACCGAGACCAGGTGCGGCACATCGACCGTGGAGGCCGCAAGCTCTACTATTCCCTTAATAAAGCCAGGCCTCGTAACACGCAATTGCATGGACTTTGGATCGTGACAGTCCACGCATGAAACGCTGTGTCCATGCCCCATGTCATGCAACTTCTTATCCGTCTCCTGGTAGCTCATCTTGTGTGTCATTTCCAAGCCCTTCATTGCGTCGCCATCACCAAGGGCACGATAGAGCGGCATTATCGATGCGTGGCAATGGAGACAGGAACCGGACTGCGGTTTAGTCAGACGCTTCGTAGCCTCCTGATCCTGGAGCATGTATGCATGACCGCGCCGATCTCGATAATCGATAGAAAACGCATATCCAAGAAACATCCGCTTGAGCCACTGGTCCCTCTCGATTTTTTCAGCAGGCATGGCTTCACTGCCGCCGTGCCCTCCGAATCGCGTGTGCGTCGTTTCTGCCGTGCGCTTGTAGGAGTCGTACTGCTTTGGCCAGTTAATCGCCCATCGGGCCGGATCCGTATCATCTTCTGTAACGTCAACAAGTCGAACGTATGGGTTCTTAGCCTCTATCTTCCGCATCGATATATTATGAAGCATGTATGCGATTGCTGCGGTTATCCCTGCTATCAACAGAAACATCAAGATGTATACTGCTGCACCACCCGACCTTTGATCTGACTTCATGATGATCATAATCATCTTCCTTTCACTTCGTAATCAACCATCAATCGATACCATGCCCGATGCCTCCGTGACATCTCACGCAATGCGGTCCTTCACCCCTCATCCCAGCGTGCTCGACAAGACCTGCAACCATTTCCTCATGGCAGCGAAGACAATTATCCTCCACAATCCGGGCATTCTTCTCTCGAATCCTGATAGGATCATTGAAATTCTGAAGCGTAAATGCCATTGAATGATGAAAACCGTTGCTCGCCTTGGTTATATACTTGCCGATGAAGTCGTGCGGAGTATGACAATCGTTACACACTGCAACAGTATGATGGCTATTCTTAACCCATCCGCTGTAGTACGGCTGCATGACGTGACAGTTGGCACATACCACAGGATCATTCGACACATAGGATAGACCATTCGCGTAAAGAAACGTGTAAATGCCCAAGCCTGCGCACATTCCGAAACCCACCGAAGCCAGCCACATCACGCGGTGAGACAATCCCAACCGTGTAAACAGCAAATCATCGATAGCACTCAGCGCTCTTATTATCATCGATCCATCCTGTATTACCAGTCCTCAGTCCGACCTCTACGACTTCTGCTTACGGATAACGACACGCCATTGTCCGCCGCCGTATGAACCGGTTTCCACTATTTCCTGGCCTTCGTTCCGGAAGCTCGCGGGAACATTCTGTACCGGCTCCCCATCATCAAGAATTACCCCAAGCGTGGCGCCGACCTCCATGGCCTCAAGCTTCATCTTCGCTTTCACGAAGTTCATCGGGCACGAGACCCCGCGCAGATCAATCTCAGCTGTCACAAGCTTGCCGATCGGTGTGTCTCCGACTGAACCGCCAGATGGCCCAACCGGTTGTGTGCAAAACGTCTCCTCTGACACATGGAAACGGAGTTCCGCGTCCATTGTGGAATAAAGATATCCAACCCGGTCAAACAGCCTGGATATTTCCTCGCGCCTGCCAGCCAGTGCCTCCCGCCAGCCTTCCCGGTATCCCCTCGCCCGCGCAAGCAGGCCACGAAACTCTGAGTCAACCAGACCTGAGTCAATGAAATGTGTCTCAAACGATCTAAATATCGAATCCGGATCCAGGGAATCGAGTCCGCGGGTGATCAACAGTGCGCGGCTCGTCGCGAGCAGGCTGCGGAAGAGCGCATCTGGCTCAACATTCTTCTCAACCGGCTCAAGCGCCTTAGCGGCAGTCGACAGATCCTCAGCTATCACTTCGAATACGCCCGACCCGCATTCTCCCGGTCCCCGGCCGGACAGCGTGAAGTCTTCATCTCTTCCCCAGTCACGATAGAACGCCGGATCCGTCTCATAATCCGGAGCCAGGGCATGCCTCTTAATAACGGACTGAAAATGGCCCATTCCCTGCCTGTCAAAGTAATCTGCAAATGCCTCACCAGACTGGCGGCTTGACTGGAAGTCGCCAAGGAGATCTACAAGAAAGGCCGGAAGTGAACGAGCCGGTACAACGCCTGCAAATTCGCCCAGCCGGATACGCCCTTCGCCACGTCTCGCCCCCAGAAGCAGCCTATAAGCTGGTACCAGTCGCTCGCCCACACGATGCGCCGCACCAAACAGACCGATAGTTCCGATGGGATGCTGCCCGCATGCGTTTGGACATCCGTTGATGCGAATATCAACCGCCTGCAGCGTTGACGGATCAAGTCCGGCTCCGGCCAGCGCATCCGCACAGGCTTGAGCGGCATTTTGGGAAAGACACAGACCCAGACGGCAGATAGCCGACCCGGTACAGGCTGTTACCGAATGCAGTGCCGTGCTGCTGGCCGTGTCTGAGCCGAGGACACGATCAAGTTCAACCCTGAGTGCCCCTAGATCGGACTCTCGTACAAAGCGCAACAACAGATTCTGATCCTGTGTCGCTCGAAGAACTGTTTCCTCGCTGAACCTTTCAGCGATATCGGCCAGTGCATCAAGGGTTTTCCATGATATCTGACCTAATTGCAGCCGTAGCGGCACCGCCATGTAGCCGGACTGGCGCTGGCGTAAAACTTTCAACCCCTCAGCAGGCGTAAGCAATCCTCTGTAGTCTCCCTGCGGTTCGACAGGTACTGCAACAGTGTCACCCACGACACCACATTCCGGTGTTCCATCGCCTGTTACTGCCTCTACAGTCTCACGGAGCATTCCGCGAAATCCATCGGCACCAATCTTCGCAACAGCAAATCGCAAGCGGGCCTGTCGCCGGTTATGCCTGTTCCCAAGGCGGTCAAACAATCTCCGTACAGCCTCTGCACTACGGATGACCTCTCCGGAAGGCACCCACTCCTCCATGCAGTCGGCAACCCGCG